>CAUQTR010000063.1:0-8357 GCA_963521045.1 uncultured Actinotalea sp. | reverse complement strand
GGTGCCACCGGGCTGAGGGCGCCGTCGGGCCGGGGGGCGGCCGGACGTGCGGTCCGGGGGCAGGCCGCCCCCGGACCCGTCCGTCAGCGCGCGCCGCCGTTCCAGCACGCCTGCGACGACCAGCTCCACCCCGTGTTGTCGTGCCCGACGCACGCGTTCCCGGGGTAGAAGTTGCGGTAGCCGGGGGTGGTCACCCGGACCCCGCCGCTGCAGGCGTAGTGCGAGATCCGGCCGGCCTGGCCCCCGTTCCAGCGGGTGTCGTAGAGCGTGCAGCCGTAGGCGGTGAAGCGCGCGGTGGTGATCGTGAAGGGCGCGCCCCCGCCGCCGCCGTCGACGTTGGCGACCGCGGCGGTCGAGGGCACGACGAGGGCGGCCAGCACGGCGGCCGCGGCCATCGTGCCGGCGAGGGAACGGCGCAGGGAGAGGGACATCTCGGCTCCAGGGGACGACGACGGGGTCGAACCGAGGATCGTCACCGCGCCGCACGGCGGTCCACCCGGTTGCAGGTTCCTGCAGCGGCCCCGCGGCCGGGTGACCCGCGACGCGCTCAGGGCAGCCGGACGTGCCGGGGGGCGAGCTCGTCCACCCGGGAGACGCCGAGGAGGGCCATGGTCCGCCGGACCTCGTGCGTGAGGATGGCCGCCGCCCGGTCCACCCCCCGCTCGCCACCGGCCATGAGGCCGTAGAGGTACGCGCGCCCGACGAGCGTGGCGTCTGCCCCGAGCGCCAGCGCGGCGACGACGTCGGCCCCGCTCATGATCCCGGTGTCGACCCACACCTCCGAGCGCCCCTCGACTGCCTCTGCGACGTCGGGCACCAGGCGCAGCGGCACCGGTGCGCGGTCGAGCTGCCGCCCGCCGTGGTTGGACAGGACGATCGCGTCCGCGCCGGCGTCGGCGACCCGCCGGGCGTCCTCGACCGTCTGGATGCCCTTGATGATGAGCGGCCCGTCCCAGCTCGCCCGCAGCCACTCCAGGTCGGCGATGGTCATCGACGGGTCGAAGAGCGCGTCGAGCAGCTCGGCCACGGTGCCGTCCCAGGTCGACAGCGACGCGAACGTCAGCGGCTCGGTGGTGAGCAGGTTGAGCCACCAGGCCGGGTGCATGGCCGCGTCCAGCACGGTCCTCGCCGTCAGCGCCGGCGGGATCGAGAAGCCGTTGCGGACGTCGCGCAACCGTGCGCCGGCCACAGGGACGTCGACGGTGAGCATGAGCGCCTCGTACCCGGCGGCCCGGGCTCGTGCCATGAGGTCCTCGCCGGCCGCGCGATCCTTCCAGACGTAGAGCTGGAACCACCTGCGCGCCTCGGGCGACGCCGCCGCGACGTCCTCGATCGACGTCGTGCCCATGGTCGACAGGGCGTAGGGGATCCCTCGCCGCCCCGCGACGCGGACCACGGCGCGCTCTCCCTCGTGGTGCATCATCCGCGTGAACCCCGTCGGTGCGAACGCGAAGGGCACGGATGCGGGGCGTCCCAGCATCGACGTCGTCGTGTCGACGTCCGAGACGTCGTGGAGGATCGAGGGGCGCAGCTCGAGCCCGCGGAACAGGGCGCGCGCACGGCGCAGGCTGATCTCCGCGTCGGCGGCGCCGTCGGTGTAGTCGAACACCGAGCGCGGGGTGCGGCGCTGGGCAGCCCTGCGGAGGTCGGCGATCGACAGGGCACGCTCGAGGCGCCGCTCGGTCGGGTCGAGCTGGAGCGGCTTGGCCCGCAGCAACGGCCGGAGCTCGGACCACCGGGGGACCTGACGTGCGGTCCGGGCGCGCGGCTCGGTGCGGGACTTCTCGCTCATGCGTGGCTCCATCGGCACGGAGGGTCGGTCTGCTGGATGCTACGTACCCCGTGCCTGATTGTAACGTTTCATCTCATCGCCGCGGCGGGCGGGATCGACGAAGTGGCAGGTCGGCTCGCGTGTCGGCAGGGACGTCGGCACCCGCGAGGACAGCCGCTGGGGTGCGCCCGACAGCCGGAACGGGCAAGATCCTCTTCACGAGTTCCACACACCGGAGGTCACCATGAGCCTTGCCGAGATCGCCCGGCAGGCACCGCAAGGCCCGCCCGAGCGTCGGGGCGGCGGCCAGACGGGCGCGGGCCTGAGCCAGTCCCCGATCTACGACGAGATCGTCGCCGAGCGCGGGGACCCGCGCGCGTCCTGATCGTCAGGGGTCGTCGCGCGAGGGGGCGCGACGACACCACAGGCCCAGCCTGTCGATGGGTGCACCGTCGACGGGCACGCCGTCGATGAGCACACCGTGGGCGTACCGGAGGCGGCTCAGACGGCTGCGCCGCTCGACGCCCGCACGACGAGCTCCGGCTGGAAGACGACCTGCTCGGGGGCGGCATCGGCGCCGGTCGCCCGCAGGAGCAGGTCCGCCGCGACGCTGCCGAGATGGTGCGTCGGCTGCCGGACCGAGGTGAGCGGCGTCGTGAGCATCGCCGCGAAGTTGACGTCGTCGTAGCCCACGACGGCGACGTCCCCCGGGATGTCCAGCCCGTGGGTCCACCGCAGCGTGCGCATGGCCCCGAGCGCCGTGAGGTCGTTGACGCAGAACACGGCCGAGGGCCGGTCCGCTCGCTCGAGCAGCTCCGTCGCGCCGCGCTCGCCGCCCGGCGCGTTGAGGGACGGCACCGTCACCTCGACGAGCGCCCGTTCCGGGTCCAGGCCGGCCGCGTCGAGCGCGCGCACCACCCCGGCGCGTCGGTCGACGCACTGCCGGATGCTCGGCGGGCCGTTGATGAAGCCGATCCGCTCGTGCCCGAGACCGATGAGGTGCTCGACCGCCATCGCCGCACCGGCGACGTCGTCCACGGCGACGGACGAGAGCTCGGGCGTGGGTGACGTCCGGTCGAGCAGGACCACCTCCATGCCGCGTGCGTGCAGCTCGAGCAGGTGGTCGATGTCCGCGGTCGCCGGGGTGACGAGCATGCCGAGCACGCCGTGCTCCTCGAAGAGGCGCAGGTAGCGGGCCTCGCGCTCGGGATCCTCGTCGGAGCTCGCGAGCATGAGCGTGTGGTCGTCGCGCGCGAGGCGGTCCTCGATGCCGCGCGCCACCTCGGTGAAGAACGGGTTGGCGATGTCGAGCAGGATCGCCCCGACGGTGGTGAGCGTCCCGGCACGGAGCTGACGTGCGGAGCCGTTGGGCACGAAGGCCAGCTCCTCGATGGCCGCGAGCACCTTCTCGCGCGTCCCCGGGGAGACGCGGTCGGGGCGGTTGAGCACGTTCGAGACCGTCCCGAGCGACACCCCCGCGCGGCGGGCGACGTCGCCGATGCTGGCTCGCGCGCCACCGCGGCGGCGTCGCACAGGGCTCGGCTCGGGTGGTGTGCTGGGCATGCGTCCCCTCGGGTCGGGCGGTGCGGGTCACGTCGGGTGGCTCACGTCGGATCGGTCGGGCCGGCCGGTCGGCGCCGGCCTGCGCCCGTGCCCCCGCGACGGCCCGCCGTCCGCCGGCCATTCTGCCCGTGAAACGGTTCATGGACGAGGGCGGCGCGCGCCGCCCGGGTTCTGGAACGCAGGCCGCGCAGGGGCGCGGGATCCGTTCCAGAAGTCGACGACGGCGCGGCTGGCGCCGGTTGACCGTACGGCGAGGCGCGGGTACCGTCCCGTGAAACGTTTCAGTCCGGGTGGCTCGCTGGTGTGCCGTCCCGGCGGACCACCTGAGGGGCACACGTGAGCACCGGGACGACGACGTCATCGGGCGGACGGAGCGAGTCCGACCGCAGGCAGGCGGCACTCGCCGCGCTGTCGGAGCAGACGATCGAGCTGCCCAGCTGGGCGTTCGGCAACTCCGGCACCCGCTTCAAGGTCTTCGCCCAGGCCGGCGTGCCGCGCGACCCCTTCGAGAAGATCGCCGACGCGGCCCAGGTCCACCGGTTCACCGGCGTGGCCCCGCGGGTCTCGCTGCACATCCCGTGGGACGCGGTGGACGACTACGCGCGGCTCGCCGCCCACGCCGCCGATCACGGCGTGACGATCGGGGCGATCAACTCGAACCTCTTCCAGGACGACGACTACATGCTCGGGTCGCTGACCCACCCGGACGCCCGGGTGCGGACCAAGGCCGTCGCGCACCACCGCGAGTGCCTGGACGTCATGCGCGCCACGGGTTCACGCGACCTCAAGATCTGGCTGCCGGACGGTCTCAACTACCCCGGCCAGGACGACCTGCGGGCGCGGCAGGATCGCCTCGCGGAGGGGCTCGCGGAGATCTACGCGGGTCTCGGTCCCGACCAGCGAATCATCCTCGAGTACAAGTTCTTCGAGCCGGCCTTCTACGCGATGGACGTGCCCGACTGGGGCACGTCGCTGCTGCACTGCCTCGCGCTCGGGCCGCAGGCGATGGTCGTGCTCGACACCGGGCACCACGCACCGGGCACCAACATCGAGTTCATCGTCGCGCAGCTGCTGCGCGTCGGACGCCTCGGTGCGTTCGACTTCAACAGCCGGTTCTACGCCGACGACGACCTCATGGTGGGCGCGGCGGACCCGTTCCAGCTCTTCCGGATCATGAACGAGATCGTCGCCGCCGGCGCGCACGCCCCGGACTCGGGCGTGAACTTCATGCTCGACCAGTGCCACAACATCGAGCCGAAGATCCCCGCGCAGATCCGGTCCGTCATGAACGTCCAGGAGGCGACGGCCAAGGCGCTGCTCGTCGACCGCGAGGTGCTGCACGCCGCACAGCGGCAGGGCGACGTGCTCGCGGCCAACGGCGCACTGATGGACGCCTACAACACCGACGTCCGGCCGCTGCTCGCCGAGCTGCGCGCGAGCCAGGGCCTGGACCCGGAGCCGATGCGCGCCTATGCCGCGTCGGGGTACGCCGAGACGATCGTGGCCGGGCGCGTCGGTGGCGCGCAGGCCGGATGGGGAGCCTGATGACAACCACGGACGGTGCCGCGCAGGAGCTGGTCGCGCGCTCCAACCGCCTGGGTGCGGACCCGCGGAACACGAACTACGCGGGTGGCAACACCTCCGCGAAGGGCACGGCGACCGACCCGGTCACCGGACAGCCCGTCGAGCTGCTGTGGGTCAAGGGCTCGGGCGGCGACCTCGGCACCCTGCGCGAGGCCGGCCTGGCCGTCCTGCGCCTCGACCGTCTGCGCGCCCTGGCCGGCGTCTACCCGGGGGTCGAGCGCGAGGACGAGATGGTGGCGGCCTTCGACTACTGCCTGCACGGGCGTGGCGGCGCGGCACCGTCGATCGACACGGCCATGCACGGGCTCGTGGCCGCGGCGCACGTCGACCACCTGCACCCGGACTCGGGGATCGCGCTCGCGACCGCCGCCGACGGTGAGGCGCTGACGCGCGAGGTCTTCGGCGGCCGCGTCGCCTGGGTGCCGTGGCGTCGTCCCGGGTTCCAGCTCGGCCTGGACATCGCGGCGATCCACGCCGCCCACCCCGACGCGATCGGCTGCGTCCTCGGCGGTCACGGCATCACCGCGTGGGGCGACACGTCGGACGAGGCGGAGGCGCGGTCCCTGGAGATCATCCGCACGGCCGAGCGCTTCATCGCCGAGCGGACCGCCGCGCTCGAGGCCCGGGGTGAGCACCCGTTCGGCGCCGTCGTGCCGGGACGCGAGGCGCTGCCCGAGGCGGAGCGTCGCGCACGCGCCGCGGTGCTGGCGCCCGTGGTCCGCGGGCTCGCGAGCACCGACCGGCCGCAGGTCGGGCACCTGACCGACGACGCCGTCGTGCTGGACTTCCTCGCGCGCGAGAAGGCGCCCGCGCTCGCGGCGCTCGGCACGTCCTGCCCCGACCACTTCCTGCGGACCAAGGTCAAGCCGCTGGTCGTGGACCTGCCGGCGGAGGCGCCGCTCGACGACGTCGTCGCGCGCCTGGGCGAGCTGCACGCGGCGTACCGCGCCGACTACGCGGGGTACTACGAGCGGCACGCGGCGCCGGACAGCCCGCCCATGCGCGGCGCGGACCCGGCGATCGTGCTCGTGCCCGGCGTGGGCATGTTCAGCTTCGGCGCGGACAAGCAGACCGCGCGTGTGGCGGGCGAGTTCTACGTCAACGCGATCAACGTCATGCGGGGCGCCGAGGCGATCAGCACCTACGCCCCGATCGCCGAGGCCGAGAAGTTCCGGATCGAGTACTGGGCGCTCGAGGAGGCGAAGCTCGCGCGACGGCCGAGGCCCTCGCCGCTCGCCGCCCGGGTCGCCCTGGTCACCGGCGCCGCCTCCGGCATCGGCCGCGCGATCGCCGAGCGCCTCGCGGCGGAGGGCGCGTGCGTGGTCGTGGCGGACCGGGACCTCGCGGGTGCGCAGGAGGTCGCGGCCGGCATCGGTGGCGCCGACCGGGCCGTGGCGGTCCGGGCCGACGTCACGTCCGAGGACGAGGTGCGCGCCATGGTCGACGCGGCGGTGCTCGCGTTCGGCGGCGTCGACCTCGTGGTCAACAACGCCGGGCTGTCGATCTCCAAGCCGCTGCTCGAGACGACGACGCAGGACTGGGACCTGCAGCACGACGTCATGGCCCGCGGCTCGTTCCTCGTGGCTCGCGAGGCGGCGCGCGCGATGGTCGCCCAGCGGATGGGCGGCGACATCGTCTACATCGCCTCGAAGAACTCGCTGTTCGCGGGCCCGAACAACATCGCGTACTCGGCGACCAAGGCCGACCAGGCGCACCAGGTGCGGCTGCTCGCCGCCGAGCTCGGCGAGCACGGGATCCGCGTCAACGGGGTCAACCCGGACGGCGTCGTGCGGGGGTCGGGGATCTTCGCGGGCGGCTGGGGCGCGCAGCGCGCGGCGGTCTACGGGGTGCCCGAGTCCGAGCTCGGCGCCTACTACGCCCGCCGCACGCTCCTGGGGCGCGAGGTGCTCCCCGAGCACGTCGCCGCCGCGGTGTTCGCCCTGACCGGCCCGGACCTCGGCCAGACGACGGGGCTGCACGTGCCGGTCGACTCGGGCGTCGCCGCCGCCTTCCTCCGGTGAGCGCGCCGGCCTTCGCCGCGGTCGACCTCGGGGCGTCGAGCGGGCGGGTGATCGTCGGCCGGGTGGTCGGTGCGGACGGGGACCGGCGGGTCGAGCTCAGCGAGGTGCACCGGTTCGAGAACCGGCCGGTGACCGTCGACGGCACGCTGCACTGGGACGTGCTCGGGCTGTACCGCGGCGTGCTCGACGGGCTGCGCGAGGCGGTGCGGCGCTTCGGCCGGCTCTCCGGCGTCGGCGTCGACGGGTGGGCGGTGGACCACGGCCTGCTCGACGCCGACGGCGCGCTGCTGGGCAACCCGGTCCACTACCGGGACGTGCGGACCGACGGCGTCCCGGAACGGGTGCTCGCGACGGTCCCGGCGGCCGAGCTCTACGAGGTCACCGGGCTGCAGGTGCAGCCGTTCAACACGCTCTTCCAGCTCGTCGCGGCGGACGGCACCGCCCAGCTCGCGGCGGCGCGGCGGCTGCTGCTCGTGCCCGACCTCATCGCGTGGTGGCTCACCGGCGAGCAGGGCGCCGAGGTGACGAACGCGTCGACGACAGGTCTGCTCGACATCCGGACCCGGCGGTGGGCGACAGGGCTCGCCGCCCGCGTCGGGGTCGACCCCGGCCTGCTGCCGGCGCTGCGCGAGCCCGGCAGCGTGATCGGCGAGGTGCGGCCGTCCGTGCTCGCCGAGATCGGGCACGAGGGTCGCCTGCCCGTCATCGCCGTCGGCTCGCACGACACGGCGTCCGCCGTGGCGGGGGTGCCGGCCGCCGACGAGCGCTTCGCGTACGTCTCGAGCGGGACGTGGTCGCTCGTGGGGGTGGAGCTCGCCGCGCCGGTGCTCACCGGGGCGAGCCGCGCCGCCAACTTCACCAACGAGCTCGGCGTCGACGGGACCGTGCGCTACCTGCGCAACGTCATGGGCCTGTGGGTGCTCCAGGAGTCGGTCCGCGGGTGGGAGGCGGCCGGAGCCGACGTCGACCTGCCCGCGCTGCTCGCGGAGGCGGAGGCGCTGCCCGCGCTCGCGACGGTCGTCGACATCGACGACGAGGCGTTCCTCCCGCCGGGCGACATGCCCGCACGCCTGGCGGAAGCGGCCCGGGCCACCGGGCAGCCCGAGCCGAGCGCCCCGGGCGAGGTCGTGCGGTGCGTCGTCGACTCGCTCGCCGTGGCCCACCGCCGGGCGGTGCGCCGGGCGACGGCCCTGTCGGGGCGCGAGGTCGACGTCGTGCACGTGGTCGGGGGAGGGGCGCGGAACGCGCTGCTGTGCCGGCTCACGGCGGACGCGACCGGCCTGCCCGTCGTCGCCGGCCCGGTCGAGGCCTCCGCGCTGGGGAACGTCCTGGTGCAGGCCCGTGCTGCGGGCGTCCTGACCGGCGACCTCCGCGCGCTGCGGGCGGTCGGCGCGCGCGGCCACGACCTGCGCCGGTAC
>CAUQTR010000062.1:0-8386 GCA_963521045.1 uncultured Actinotalea sp. | reverse complement strand
GGACGGGGTCGGCGCCGGCACCGACGCCATGGATCCACAGGGACAGCAGCACGGAGCGGGGGAGCTCGAGCAGCGGGTTCACGGGACCAGTCTGCCGCCGCCCGGGCATCCGTCCGCCCCTCGCCGTGCCCGGCGTGGCGGGCGCGTGGCAGGCGGGGCGGGCGACGCGAGCCCGGGTAGGGTCGGGGACCATGACGCCGGTGCTCGACCTGCAGGACGTGTCCATCCGCCGCGGCGCCAAGACGATCCTCGACCACGTGTCGTGGACGGTGGCCGACGGCGAGCGCTGGGTGGTCCTCGGCCGCAACGGGGCCGGCAAGACGACCATGCTGCAGATCGCGGCCGGTCGGATGCACCCGAGCAGCGGCACCGCCCACGTCCTCGGCGAGCGCCTCGGCGCGGTCGACGTCTTCGAGCTGCGTCCCCGGATCGGTGTCGCCTCGGCCGCGCTGGCGGACCGGATCCCGGGCTCCGAGACCGTGCTCGACGTCGTGCTCACGGCGGCGTACGGGATGACCGGCCGGTGGCGTGAGCAGTACGAGGCGCTCGACCACGAGCGTGCCCGCGCGCTGCTCGACGTGTTCGGGGTGGGGGACCTCGCCGAGCGGACCTTCGGGACGCTGAGCGAGGGCGAGCGCAAGCGGACCCAGATCGCCCGGGCCCTGATGACCGACCCGGAGCTGCTGCTGCTCGACGAGCCGGCGGCGGGCCTCGACCTCGGCGGCCGCGAGGAGCTGGTCGCCGCGCTCGCCGAGCTCGCCCGCGACCACCGGTCCCCGGTCCTCGTGCTCGTCACGCACCACGTCGAGGAGATCCCCGAGGGCTTCACGCACGGCCTCCTGCTGCGCGACGGTCGGGTGCACGCGGCTGGGCCCCTGACGGACGTGCTCACGGCCGAGCGGCTGTCGGAGACGTTCGGGGTGGACCTCGAGGTCGACCGGCACGGCGAGCGCTGGAGCGCCCGGGCGCGCTGACGGCGCCGCCCGCCGCGCACCCACGGGGAGCCTCGCCTAGCGTGGCTCTCCCCGAGAGCGGAGCGTGGTCCGGCATGAGCGAGCGCACCCACCACGACGTGCTGGTGATCGGCGCAGGCAACGCGGGGATCTCGCTCGCCGCGCGCCTGCAACGGGACGGTTGCCGCGACGTCGCGGTCGTCGACCCCCGTCGCGTGCACCACTACCGTCCCCTGCTGTCCTACGTCGCCTCGGGCATGGCGACGCTCGACGACCTGCGGCGCCCGCAGGCGCAGGCGGTGCCCGACGGCGTGAGCTGGTACCCCGAGGCCGTCGTCGCCGTGGACCCCTCCCGGTCCGTCGTGCGGCTCGCGACCGGCACGGAGCTCACGTACGGCGACCTCGCCGTGTGCCCCGGCTCCGAGGTCGACTGGGACGCGATCCCGGGGGCCGAGGCGGCGATGGCGACGCCGCACGCGTCGACGAGCTACCTGCCCGAGCACGCGCCCGGGACGTGGGAGATGCTCTCCGGACTTCGGTCCGGCCGGGCCGTCTTCGCGATCTCCGGCCGCCACGTGCCGTGCGCGCCCGTGGGCCTCAAGCCGCTGTTCACCGCCGCCGACCACTGGCGCCGCACGGGGGTCCTGGCCGCGATCGAGGTGGTGCTTCTGCTCGAGGACGACGCGCTCGTCGACCACGCCGAAGCCGACGCCGAGCTCCGGGCGGCGGCGGCCGACTACGGCGTCGTCGTCCGGACGGGGACCGTGGTCGAGGCCGTGGACGGCGCGGGGCGCACCCTGAGCCTGCGGTACGCCGGGGGAGTCGAGCAGCTGGGCTACGACGCGCTGTACCTCGCGCCGCCGCACCGCGCGCCCTCGTGGATCTCGCAGAGCGGACTGGCGACGCGGTCGAGCGACGGCTTCGTCGCGGTCGACACCGGGACGCTCCAGCACGTCACGTACCCGCGCGTGTGGGGTCTGGGCGACGCCGCCGACGTCGGCACCCTGCCGTCGGGCGGGGCCTTGCGCAAGCAGGTGCCGGTGGTCGCCGCGAACATCGCGGCGAGGCGCCGCGGGCGGCCGATGGACCGCTACGACGGATACACCGTCGCCCCGGTGACGACGTCGCGCACGCGGCTGCTACTCGCCGAGTTCGACCGGCACGGCAGCCCGGCGCCGACGGTCTCGTGGCCCGACCTGGCCCGGCCCCGGCGCAGCCTGCTCGTGTTCGACCGGTGGCTCGAGCCGCAGGTCTACTGGCACCGACTGCTGCGCGGCAAGGTCTGAGGGAACCGCCCACGCAGGCCTCGGACGCCGCTCCGCGGCGCGCCGGACCGCCAAGAATCCGCAAAGAGAACGTCTTCGCCCACCCATCCGGGCGGCTAGACTGGCGCCCTGACCAGGGAGGCGCCGTGGACTGGGTGTGGTGGCTCGGAGCAGCACTGCTGCTCGCCGTCGTGGAGATCCTCTCCCTCGACCTCGTGCTCGTCATGTTCGCCGGCGGCGCCGCGTTCGCCGCGCTGCTCGCCGTGATGGGCTTCCCGCTCTGGGTGCAGATCCTCGGGTTCGCCGCCGCGTCGGCCGGGCTGCTGTTCGCGCTGCGGCCCTGGCTGCTGCGCCACCTGCGACGCCGGGTGCCCCTGGTCGAGACCAACGTGCACGCGCTCGCCGGCCGCACGGCCGTCGTCATCGCCGAGGTCTCGGACCGCGCCGGGCGGGTCAAGCTCGCCGGCGAGGTGTGGAGCGCGCGGACCGACGGCGAGCACCTCCTGCCCCCGGGCGAGGAGGTCGTGGTGATGCGGATCGACGGCGCGACCGCGGTCGTCTCGCGCGCGGCGCACCTGCACGACCCCCACGCACCGGGCCGGGCCGTGCCCGGAGCCGTACCCGGACCGCTGCCCCGACCCACCGAGGAGACCCTGTGAACGACACCAGCCCCGCCGGCTTCGCCGGGTACCTCATCCTCGGGCTGCTGCTCCTCTTCGTCGTCATCGCGCTCGTGCGGTCCGTGCGGATCGTGCCGCAGGCGGTCGCGCTGATCATCGAGCGCCTGGGCCGCTACTCGCGCACGCTCGACGCCGGCCTGCACCTGCTCATCCCCTTCGTGGACCGCGTCCGTGCGGGCGTGGACCTGCGCGAGCAGGTCGTGTCCTTCCCGCCGCAGCCGGTGATCACGTCCGACAACCTCGTGGTGAGCATCGACACCGTCATCTACTTCCAGGTCACGGAGCCCAAGTCCGCGGTCTACGAGATCGCCAACTACATCCAGGGCATCGAGCAGCTCACGGTCACCACGCTCCGCAACGTGGTCGGGTCCATGGACCTCGAGCAGACCCTGACGAGCCGCGACCAGATCAACGGCCAGCTGCGCGGCGTGCTCGACGAGGCGACCGGCCGCTGGGGCGTGCGCGTGAACCGCGTCGAGCTCAAGTCGATCGACCCGCCGCAGTCCATCCAGGGCTCGATGGAGCAGCAGATGCGCGCCGAGCGTGACCGGCGCGCCGCGATCCTCACGGCCGAGGGCGTCAAGCAGTCGCAGATCCTCACGGCCGAGGGCGAGAAGCAGGCCGCGATCCTGCGCGCCGAGGGCAGCGCCCAGGCCGCCATCCTCAACGCCGAGGGCGAGTCCCGCGCGATCCTGCAGGTGTTCGACGCGATCCACCGTGGCGACGCCGACCCCAAGCTCCTGGCCTACCAGTACCTGCAGATGCTGCCCGAGGTCGCGCGGACGCAGTCGAACAAGGTGTGGTTCATCCCCACCGAGTTCACGGCCGCGCTCGGCGCGATCAGCAAGGGCTTCGGCGGCCCGGGTGGTGGCGGCGCCGGCGACATCCCGTTCGACTCCGGCCGTCCCCCCGGCACGTCGCCGCTGGGCGACGACCTTCCGCCGTCGTCCCTCACGGACCCGTCCGAGGCGCTCGCCGAGGCCCGGCGCCAGTCGCAGGCCGCGACCGACGACGCGACCAGCGCGGGCACGCTCAGCGGGCGTCCGTTCAACCGGTCGGCGGAGGCCGGCCAGCACGAGGGTGCACCCGCCCCCCGGACGACGACGCCGCCCGAGCCGCCGCAGGAGCCTGGGGAGACCTTCACCCCGCCGCCGTACCAGGCCTGAACCGGTTCGCTCTGGGAAAACACCGTCGTCGGGTGTCGGCGGGCGGGTCTAAGTTCGCCGGGTGACCACCGCTGCCGCCCGGCCCCGCAGCTCGCTGGTCGCGCTGCTGCGCGTGCGTCTCGCGCCGTACTCGCGCCGGCTCGGCGTCGTGGTGCTGCTCCAGCTGGTGCAGGCGGTCGCGAACCTCTACCTCCCGAGCCTCAACGCGGACATCATCGACGACGGTGTCGCGCAGGGGGACACGGCGGTGATCCTGCGCTTGGGCGCGGTGATGCTCGGGGTGACGTTCCTGCAGGTGGTCTGCGCGATCGGGGCCGTGCACGCCGGGGCGCACGTCGCCGCCGCGCTGGGCCGCGACGTGCGGGCCGCCGTCTTCGACCACGTCCAGACGTTCTCGGCCCGCGAGGTCGGCCGGTTCGGCGCCGCCTCGCTGCTCACGCGCACCACCAACGACGTCCAGCAGATCCAGATGGTCGTGCTCATGAGCCTGACGATCATGGTGGCCGCTCCGGTCATGGTGATCGGCGGGGTCGTCATGGCGCTCCGCGAGGACGTGCCGCTCAGCGGCCTGCTGCTGGTCGTCGTGCCCGTCCTGGTCGCGGTGCTCGGGTTCGCGGTCGTGCGGATGCGGCCGCTGTTCCGGTCGATGCAGACGAAGATCGACCAGATCAACCGGACGCTGCGCGAGCAGATCGCCGGCATCCGCGTCATCCGTGCTTTCGTGCGGGACACGCGCGAGCGCGAGCGCTTCCGGGCGGCCAACGAGGACCTGGCGTCCGTCGCGATCGCCGTCGGGCGCCTCATGGCTTTCCTCTTCCCCACCGTGATGCTCGTGATGAACGTCTCGGGGGTCGCGATCCTCTGGTTCGGCGGCCAGCGCATCGCGGACGGCTCGATGGGTGTCGGCTCGCTGACCGCGTTCCTCAGCTACATGATGCAGATCCTCATGGCCGTGATGATGGCCGTGATGATGTTCATGATGGTCCCGCGCGCGGAGGTCTCTGCGGAGCGGGTGGGTGAGGTGCTCGGCACCTCGTCCAGCGTCGTCCCGCCGACCGAGCCGGTGACCGAGCTGCCGGACCGGGTGAGCGTCGAGCTGCGGGACGTCTCGTTCCGGTACCCGGGTGCGGACGAGCCCGTGCTGCGCGCCGTCGGCCTGCTGGCCCAGCCCGGCCGGACGACCGCGATCATCGGGTCCACCGGGTCCGGCAAGACGACGCTGCTCGAGATGATCCCGCGCCTGTCCGACGTCACGGCGGGCACCGTGCTGGTCGGTGGGGTGGACGTGCGAGACCTGGCGCTGCAGACGCTGTGGGGCGCGATGGCCCTCGTCCCGCAGAAGCCGTACCTGTTCGGTGGCACGGTGGCGACCAACCTGCGGTACGGCCGGCCGGAGGCGAGCGACGAGGAGCTCTGGCACGCGCTCGAGGTCGCCCAGGGCGCCGAGTTCGTCCGGGCCATGGGCGGGCTGGACGCCGAGGTGTCGCAGGGCGGCACGAACGTCTCGGGCGGCCAACGGCAGCGTCTCGCGATCGCCCGGGCGCTGGTCCGGCGGCCCGCCGTCTACCTGTTCGACGACTCCTTCTCGGCGCTCGACTTCGCGACCGACGCCGCCCTGCGCGCGGCCCTGGTGCCCGAGACGCGGGATGCGACGGTGATCGTGGTCGCGCAGCGCGTGAGCACCATCCGCACGGCGGACCGCATCGTCGTGCTCGACGACGGGGCCGTCGTCGGCGCGGGGACGCACGCCGAGCTCATGGAGAGCAGTGCGACGTACCGCGAGATCGTCCTGTCCCAGGTCAGCGAGCAGGAGGCGGCGGCATGAGCACCGGGCCGCAGGGCGCCGTGACGCGGCCCGGGACGCCGACCCCGGGAGCGGGTGGGCCCGCGGGCGCCCCGCCCGCGGCGCCCCCGCCGCGGCCCCAGGGACCGATGGGCATGATGGGTGCGGTCGGGATGCCGATGGCGAAGCCCTCGGACTTCCGTGCCTCCGGGCGCCGCCTGCTCGGCGTGCTGCGCCCCGAGCGCGGCCCGATGCTCGCCGTCGTCGGGCTCACCGTGGTCAGCGTGGCCCTCGTCGTGCTGGGGCCGCGCATTCTCGGCCAGGCGACGGACCTCATCTTCCGCGGCGTGCTGGGCAGCTCGCTGCCGGCCGGCCTGACCAACGAGGAGGCGGTCGCGGGCCTGCGGGCACGCGGCGAGGAGACGCTCGCCGACGTGGTCGCCGCGAACGACGTCGTGCCCGGCGAGGGGATCGACAGCGGGGCGCTGGCGCGTGTCCTGCTGCTGGTCCTCGTGCTCTACCTCGGGGCCTGGCTCTTCGGCTACCTCCAGGGGCTGCTGACGACCGGCGTGGTGCAGCGCACGGTGCTGCGCCTGCGTGCGGACGTCCAGGCCAAGCTGTCCCGCCTGCCGCTCGCGCACGTCGACCGGCAGCCGCGCGGCGACCTGCTCTCCCGCGTGACCAACGACATCGACAATCTCGCGACGACCCTCCAGCAGACCCTCAGCCAGCTCATCTCCGCCGTGCTGACCATCGTCGGCGTGCTCGTCATGATGTTCTGGATCTCGCCGCTGCTCGCCGTGATCGCGCTCGTCACGGTGCCCGTGGCGGCGTTCGTCACCGCCGCCATCGCGAAGCGCTCGAAGCCGCAGTTCACCGCGCAGTGGGCGCGCACGGGCACGCTCAACGCGCACGTCGAGGAGATGTACACGGGCCACGCTCTGGTCAAGGTGTTCGGCCGCCAGGAGCAGGCCTCGGCAGCGTTCCACGCGGAGAACGAGGCCCTGCATGACGCGAGCTTCCGCGCGCAGTTCATCTCGGGCCTCATCCAGCCGGCGATGATGTTCGTGTCCAACCTCACCTACGTCGCGATCGCCGTGGTCGGCGGGCTGCGCGTGGCGTCGGGGACGCTCAGCCTCGGCGAGGTGCAGGCGTTCATCCAGTACTCGCGCCAGTTCACGCAGCCCATCACGCAGGTCGCGGCGATGATGAACCTCCTGCAGTCCGGCGTGGCGTCCGCAGAGCGGGTGTTCGAGGTGCTCGACGCGCCCGAGCAGTCGCCGGAGCCGGCGGACGCGCCGCGCCCGGAGCCGGTGGAGGGCCGGGTCGCCTTCGAGGACGTGTCGTTCTCCTACGACCCGCAGGCGCCGCTCATCGAGCACCTCGACCTGGTCGCCGAGCCGGGCCGGACGGTTGCGATCGTCGGGCCGACCGGGGCCGGCAAGACGACCCTGGTCAACCTCCTCATGCGGTTCTACGAGCTCGACGGCGGGCGCATCACGCTCGACGGGGTGGACGTCGCGGCCATGGACCGTGAGGTGCTGCGCAGCCAGATCGGCATGGTGCTGCAGGACGCCTGGCTCTTCGGCGGCACGATCGAGGACAACATCGCCTACGGCCGCGCGGGCGCGACCCACGAGGACGTCGTGGCGGCGGCCGAGGTCGCCTACGTCGACCGCTTCGTCCGGACGCTGCCTGACGGCTACGCGACGGTCATCGACGACGAGGGCGGCAACGTCAGCGCGGGCGAGAAGCAGCTCATCACCATCGCGCGGGCCTTCCTCGCGGACCCGCCGATCCTCGTCCTCGACGAGGCCACGTCGTCGGTCGACACGCGCACCGAGGTGCTCGTCCAGCACGCGATGGCGGCGCTCCGGAAGAACCGCACCTCGTTCGTCATCGCGCACCGCCTCTCGACCATCCGGGACGCCGACACGATCCTCGTCATGGACGCCGGCGCGATCGTCGAGCAGGGCACGCACACCGAGCTGCTCGCCGCGGGCGGCGCCTACGCCGCGCTGTACGCGAGCCAGTTCGCGGCGGCGGCGGCGCCCGTCGACTGACCGCCCTGGGAGCCGGCGAAGGCGCCCGCATCCGCGGGTTCTGGAACGGATCCGCGCGTCCGGGCGTCGGATCGGTTCCAGAACTGCGGCGGCGGACTGGGAAGATGCTCGACGTGCCCGTGCTCCGAGTGACCGACCCCCACGACGAGCGGCTGACGGACTACACGCGGCTGACCGACGTCGCGCTGCGGGCCAAGCACGAGCCGGCCAAGGGCCTCTACATCGCCGAGAGCTCCACGGTGATCCGCCGGGCGCTCGCCGCCGGGCACCGGCCGCGGTCCCTGCTCATGGCGGAGAAGTGGCTGCCGGACCTCGCGGACGTGCTGGCGGAGGTCGGTGCGGGTCCGGACGGTGACGTCCCCGTCTACGTCGGCGAGTCCGAGGTGCTGGAGGCGATCACCGGCTTCCACCTGCACCGCGGGGCGCTCGCGGCGATGCACCGCCCGCCGCTGCCGGGTGTGCACGAGCTCCTCGCC
>CAUQTR010000061.1:0-8427 GCA_963521045.1 uncultured Actinotalea sp. | reverse complement strand
GGGCAGTCACCGCCTCAGCCTACGGCGGGCCGGTGCCGGCGACCCGCCCGTCGACCAGCTCGCCCGGCCGCCTCCGCCGCAGGTCAGAGGGCAGGGCCCAGAGGTCATCAGTCGAAGAAGCCCAGATTCGAGAGCTCCTCGTGCACCTGCTCCGGCGTCATCCCGTCGTAGGGGCCGACCTGCCGCTGACCAGGGAGCGGTCCGGCGTTGCGGTACATGCGCCGGAGGAAGAACGCCCTCGCCTCGTCGAAGGAACGGGTGCGCAGCAGCAGCCTCCTGCGGCCGCGCTCGTCGTACTCGACGACGAAGTCCGAGCCGTCCGCTCCGAGGACGAGCGTGTCGCCCGCGTTGTGCCCCGGGACGCCCTCGACGATGAAGTCCTGCCCGTAGTCGTAGCCCAGCGCCTCGGCCTCGGCCTTGAGGGCGAGGCCGTGGGCCCTGAGCACCTCGAGCGGGCTCGGGTCGTCACCGGGCCAGGTCATGCCGGGGAACAAGCCCCGCGCCTGCGCGTCCTCGAAGGCCTGCTGGGGTGTCCTCTGCTCCCGCGGGTCGGGCACGCCCACCAGCGGACCACGGCCACGGCCGGCGGCCAGGCGCGCCACCTCGGTGAGGAAGGGCTCGGCCACCTCGTCGAGCGTCGCCCCCCGCCCGATCTCCGTGCTCCTGCCCATGTCGCGGTAGAAGTACACGAACGCGTCCTCCACCAGGTCGAGCACGACGAGCTCGCTGCTCATCGCGACCGCGACATGAGCGATCGCGAAGTCCATGCCGTAGTTCAGGCCGCGCCGCGCCCCTTCGTCACGGAGCGCGTGGAGCTGGGCGACGAGCTCCGCCGACGGCCGCGACGCCATCCCTCCGCTGACGCCCGTCGGCGCGCCCGCCGCCCCGATGGCGACGCGACGGCCCCGGAGGCGGTCACCCCAGAGGCGCTCGGCCTCGTCGGGCGTGAGCGCGTGGACCTCGTGCGGCATCTCCTCCCACCACGTCCCGCACGCCGAGCACCTCCAGACGGCGGCCTGCTCGACGAGGCTCTCGATCACGTAGGGCTCGGGGTCGCCGGTGGAGGCGCGTCGCTCGCACACGTCGCAGCCGGGCACGAGACCCTCGGCCAGGCGGCGGCTCACGTCGGCACGGGCGTCCGGCGGGGCGGCGGGGGCCGTGCGCACCTCCTCCGCCCCTCGCAGCTCCGCGTCGGCCCCCAGTGCCTCGAGACGCCGGCGCTGCTGCTCGGCGTCTGCCAGCCGCTGCCTGACGGCCTCGCGGTCCTCAGGGCTGAGGGGTACGTCCATCACGCAGCTCGCACTCCGACCGTGGTCGCTCGGTCACCGGTTGACATAGCTAAAGAACCACACGAGCGCGGCGATCGCTGCCGGGTCGAGCTCGGGGTGCCGCGCCCGCATGACGTCACCGACGCGGTGGCTCCCGTCCCGGAGCCCGAGCCGCGCCCAGTCGACGGGGATCGTGCTCATCTCCGCGACGAGGGCCTCGACGGCCGCGAGCAACGCCTCCGGCGACCGCCGCACGGCCACCGCCCGGACAGCGTCCGGGTCACGCACCGGGAACGACGAGCGCCCCCGGCTGACGTACATGACGACGGCAGCGCTCAGCTCCTCGTCCTCGACCACGGTCAGATGGCCGGGAGCTGCGCCAGCCACGTCCCGGCGAACTTGCCGGGGGTGTGCACGTCGACCGGCGTGCGGTCGCGGGCGACCGCGACCGCACGTGTGATGCGCTGGGCGACGTCGTCGACCGAGGTCCCCCACCCATCGGGGGCGCGGCCGGTCCGGCCGAGGTCCAGCTCCTCGAGCGCCTGGACCAGCGTGCCCTCGACCTCCACCGTGGTGATCGGCCGCCACGCGGTGCCAGGCAGGACGACGACTTCGGCCTCGTCCGCGTGCTGCGACAGCGCGGTGATGTCGCGCCCGGTGCGGTGGTGCAGGGCGAGCAGCACCGGTGCCGTGAAGTTCTCCGACGCGACCCGTGGGTCCCGGCTGCTCGCCATGACCCCGGCCGCGACCGTGGTGCCCTGGACCGTCGCTGCGGCGCCCCGGAAGGTCACACCCTCGTACGGCGGCAGCTTCTCCACTGCTGCAAGGAAGCGCTCGAGCCCGCTGGTTCCCGTCACTGCATCCTCCGTCCGGACCACGACCGTCGTCCTTCGACGTCGTCCCGTGTCACCCGCTCGCCGTCCACCCAGTACGCCCACGCGGGGTCGACGCCAGGCCCTTCGAGTGCCGGCCCGTCGGTCCGGTGCTTCACCCCACGGCGCCGCCACTCCCGCCGGCCGGTGCCGGAGATCATGGCGGGTCCGCCCTCGCGGTGCAGCTGACCGTCGACCCACCACTCGAGGTCACCCTCGACCTTCTCCACCGCAGGACCGTCCGGCCGGTGCCGCCGACCGTGCGCCCACCACTCGCGTGTCCCGTCGGGCCACACCACCGCCGGCCCGTCCGTCCGGTGGCGCTCGCCGTCCAGCCACCACTCCGTGGGCGCACCACCACCCTCGGCGGCCGGGCCGTCCGCACGGTGCCGCCGCCCGTCGAGCCACCACTCGGAGCGTGGCCCCTCGACCGCGGGACCGTCCTCGCGGTGCAGGACGCCGTGACGCCACCACGACGACCGGCCGTCCGGGCGCTCGACCGCAGGGACACCCTCACGGTGCAGCGCCCAGGCGTCGTCGCGCCACTGCCGGGACCCGTCCGGGAGCTCGACGACAAAGCCGTCGGGCGTCCGAGCGACCCTGGCGTCCCCGGCGACGAGGTCCGCACCGGGCGCGGCACGCCACAGGTCCGCTGCCGCCTGGGCGACGGCGCGCCGCCGCTCCCACGCCGCCTCGGTCGTGTTGCCGACGTCGTCCCTGTCCCCTGGCGCGACCGGTGTCGCCAGCAGCTCCTCGGGGCGGGGCTCGTACCACTCGACGGTGCCGGCCGGCGTCGGACGAGCGAACTTCGGCGCTCCGGACTGGAGCCGACCCTTCGTCGAGCTGATCCGGAGCCCGGGCTCACCTCCGGCACGACGGCGGGCACGCTCCGCGTCGGAGCGCGCGGTCGCCGCTGCGAGCTCGATCCTCGCCCGTTCCGTGATCCGCCGGCGCTCCTCGTCGGTGGTCACGGCCGGGCGTCTCGGAGCACGATGTCCCAGTAGCCGGCGGGATTCCAGTCACGGCTGATGACCTCGAAGGGTGCGCCGCGGTCGAACAGGATCTCTGCCTCGTTCCCGTAGAACGACAGCTGCCGGACGTCGACGCCCGACCTGCCGCCGTCGATGGTGATGAAGGCGTTCCCCGTCGCGCCCCGGAAGTTCTGCGCGACGTGGGGATCCGTCGAGGTGCTCCAGTAGGCCGGGTCCCGCACCGTGTTCCCGGGCACGTAGTCCGTCAGCACGTGCGCCGGCAGGTCCGTCCCGCGGTACGTCGTGCCGTCGTGCTGCGGCAGTCGCGACATGCCGTTGCTCGCGCTGTCCATCCGGGCCTCGATGGCCGCGCGCTCAGCATCGGTGTAGCCGGCGGGGTTGCGGGAGACGCCGTTCATCGCGTCGTAGCCGTCGTTGCGCGTGTACCAGTGGATGTCGAGCACCTCCTCCGGCGTGAGCCCGGCCGGGTGCCGCGCGGCGACCTGCTCGGCCCACTCCTGGAGCTTGGCGGCGTCGGGGGGCACGGTCGAGTAGGCCTCGTCCATGAGGTGTCGCAGGTCGGACACGTCGGGCAGCGGGGCGCGCGGCGCCGGGGTCGGCGCCGACGGCGTGCGGCCGCCGCCCGGGCGGGCGTTGCGCAGGTTGTCGCCGAGGCTGCGGATGGCCGCCTTGAGTGCGTCGATGAGGTCGCCCAGCGCGCGCGCGGAGTCGATCACCCCGGTGACCTTCGACCCGACCCGGGCAGCCAGCGACGAGACGCGGGTCGCGACCTGGGAGATGACCCAGGGCGTGCCCAGGCCGAGGGTGAAGACGATCTGCGCGGCCCAGGAGATCGCCGCACCGACGATCTCGGCCAGCGCGTCGCGGACCAGGTCGTGGACCACCTGCACGATCGTCGAGCACGTCCGCAGGCTGTTCGCCACCGCGGTCGAGGACCCCGAGATCCCCCGCATGTGCTCGGCGAAGTCCGACGCATAGCGGGCGTAGGCCTCGATGCCCTGGCCCCGCATGCCCTCCAGGTCCGCCGCGACCAGGTGGTCCAGGTCACCCGCGGCCGAGGTCATCTGCGAGGAGATGTTGTCCCACGTGCCGGCGAACCCCAGCACCGCACCCGCGTCACCGGTCAGGTCGTTGAGCCAGCCCTTGAGCGGCTCCACGTGCTCCATCAGCCAACCCAGACCCGCCGCGATCAGCTGACCCAGCGGATCCATCACCGCCGCCGCCGTGTCCAACACGGTCGAGAGGCCGGCCAGCCCGGCCGCCAGCCAGTCCTCGGACTCGATCGCCCGCGACAAGTCGTACAACGACTCCAGCAGCATCGTCCCGCCCAGCGCCGACGACGTGTCGACCGGGGCCTCGACCAACGGGTTGGTGGTCATCCCAGCGCTCCGGCGATGGAGTCCATCCGGGTCCGCACACCGTCATCGGTCGCCCGGTAGTCCGCAGCCATCGCCGTCACCCCGTCAGCCATCGCCTCCAACGTGTCCAACGCCGCACCGATCGCCTCACCGGTCTGCACCTCGGCCGAGTTCACGAACCCCGGCAAGAACGCGCACAGGACGCCGAACGCGCCGTCGTGCAAATCCACCTGGTTCGCCGCATCCTGCGCCAACGCCACCGCGTCCGACACCATCGACAACCGCGAACCGTGCGCCGCCAACACCTCGGTGTCGACCTCGAACTCGCTCACGCTTCCTCCAGAAGATCGCCGGGCGGCACCGCCACCCGCCGCAGACCGGGCACGACGCTCAGACGTACCGCTGCTCGACCTCGGTCTTGAGGTGCTCGGTCAGCGGCGAGTCCTCGCCGAACGCCTCACCCATGATCGCGACGGCCTTGCCGCCGGCCTCGCGCTGGGCGGCACGCGCCGCTTCGACGATGAGCCGCGACAGCTCGTCGTGCCGCAGCGCCATCGCGGCGTCGGTGAGGGCGACATCCCGCAGCTGCCCCGACGCGTCGACCTCGACGACCACCTCGCCGCGCGGCGAGCGCCCGCGACCGCGGACGCCGTCGATCTCGGCCTTGACCTGCTCGGCGCGCACCGCGCGCTCCTGGGCCATCTGGATGTCGCGCTCGATCTTGGCGCGGGCGGCGTCGGGGTCGTAGAAGGCGCTCACGCAGGCACCTTAACCAGCCGGGCCGACGTCGCCCAGCCCGGCATCCGACCATCACCCGTCCGTGGCACGCGCCGTGCGTGCGATGCGGACCTACAGTGCAGCGGTGAGCCCCCGAGCGTCCGCCCCGGCACCCCAGCAGGCGGACAGCTTCGCGCCCCTGAGCCACCGCCAGATCCTCACGATCCTCGGCGGCCTGATGATGGGCATGTTCCTCGCCGCGCTCGACCAGACCATCGTCGCGACCGCGATCCGGACCATCGGCGACGACCTCCAGGGCCTCTCCCTGCAGGCCTGGGTGACGACGGCGTACCTCATCACCTCGACCATCTCGACCCCGCTGTACGGCAAGCTCTCCGACATCTACGGGCGCAAGCCGCTGTACCTCGCCGCGATCGTGCTCTTCCTGGTCGGCTCGCTGCTGTGCGGCACGGCCACGTCGATGTACCAGCTCGCGGCGTACCGGGCGGTGCAGGGCCTGGGCGGCGGCGGCCTCATGTCGCTCGCCATCACGATCCTCGGCGACCTGCTCAGCCCTCGGGAGCGGGCCAAGTACCAGGCCTACTTCCTGGCGGTGTTCGGCACGTCGTCGGTGCTCGGCCCGATCATCGGCGGCTTCCTCGCCGGCGCGGACACGGTGCTCGGCATCACCGGCTGGAGGTGGATCTTCCTCGTCAACGTGCCGTTCGGGATCCTCGGGATGGTGGTCATCACGCGGGTGCTGCACCTGCCGCCGCTCGCCCGGGTGTTCCACCGCATCGACTGGCCGGGTGGGCTCGCGCTCGCGGGCGGCCTCGTCCCGCTGCTCCTCGTCGCCGAGCAGGGCCGCGAGTGGGGCTGGGCCTCGCCCGTGGCGCTCACCTGCTACGCGCTCGGCGTCGGCGGCGTGGTCGCCTTCCTGCTCGCCGAGAGACGCGCGGGCGGCGACGCGCTCCTGCCGCTGCACCTCTTCCGGAACCGCACCTTCGGCGTCTCGGCGCTCATCAACCTCGTCATCGGGATGGGCATGTTCGGCGGGCTCGCGACGCTCCCGCTGTACCTGCAGATCGCGAAGGGCATGTCGCCGACCGCTGCCGGCCTCGCGCTGCTCCCCCTGACGCTGGGGATCATGACGTCGTCGGTGATCTCGGGGCAGACGGTCGCCCGGACGGGCCGGTACCGGATCTTCCCCATCGTCGGCACCTTCCTGCTCATGGCGGGCGCCGCCGCGATGTCCCGTCTCGTGCCCGACTCGTCGATGCTCGAGGTGTCGTGGCGCTCGGCCCTCTTCGGGCTCGGGCTCGGGTTCTGCTTCCAGCCGCTCGTCCTCGCGGTGCAGAACGCGGTGCCGCCGCGGGACATGGGCGTCGCGACGTCGTCGTCGCTGTTCTTCCGGCAGATGGGCGGCACGCTCGGGACGGCCGTCTTCCTGTCCGTGCTCTTCTCGACGGTCGGCGCCAACATCCGGGACGCATTCGCCGCGGCGGGCCGCTCGCCGGACTTCCGGGCCGCTCTCGCCGATCCCGCCGTCGTGGCCGACCCGGCCAACGCGCCCGTGATCGGCGTCGTCGAGGGGACCGGGTCGCTGCCGTCGCTCGACGACTCGTCGTTCATCGGTGCGATGGACCCGCGCCTGGCGGCCCCGTTCCTCGACGGGTTCGCCGCCAGCACGTCGCTCGTGCTCCTGGTCGCGGCGGGTGTCATCGCCGTCTCCTTCGTGCTCGGGTTCTTCCTCCCGGAGATCCCGCTGCGGCAGGTGTCGGGCATCCAGAGCCGGATCGACGCCGCCAACGAGGCCGCGCAGGATGCGGCCGAGCCGGCCGAGCCGGCCGACGACGTCGGGGACGACGCCGCGGGCCCGCCTCGGGAAGCCGGTGCGCACGGCTGAGCGGGTCGCGGCGAGGCTCGCGTCGTGCGGGTCTCGTGCCTGCCTCGTGCCGGCCTTGTGCACGGTCGCGGACGCCGACGGGCGCCGACGGGACGGGCTGGCATACTCGCCCCTTGCCGCCTCCCGCCGCTGCGCGCACGCGCCGCCGGGACCCACGCGGTGATCGATCCGGCCGACCTGGGGGATGCATGCTGACCGAGCCGATCACCGACGGCGACCACGCCCGCGCGCGCGAGCTGCTGGACCGGATCGACGCGGTCTTCGCCCAGCGCGTCGTCGGGCAGGACAACCTGCGGGTCGCGCTCGTCAGCACGCTGCTCGCCGGCGGGCACATCCTGCTCGAGAGCGTCCCGGGCCTGGCCAAGACGACGGCGGCCCAGACCCTCGCGGCCGCGGTGTCGGGGTCCTTCCACCGCATCCAGTGCACCCCGGACCTCATGCCGAACGACATCGTCGGCACGCAGATCTTCAACTACGCCACCGGCTCGTTCACGACGCAGCTCGGCCCGGTGCACGCCAACCTCGTGCTGCTCGACGAGATCAACCGCTCGAGCGCCAAGACGCAGTCGGCGATGCTCGAGGCGATGCAGGAGAAGCAGACCTCCATCGGCGGCGAGGTCTACCCGCTGCCCGCCCCGTTCATGGTGCTCGCGACGCAGAACCCCATCGAGGAGGAGGGCACCTACGTGCTCCCCGAGGCCCAGATGGACCGGTTCCTCGTCAAGGAGGTCCTCGGCTACCCCAAGGGCGACGAGGAGATCGAGATCCTCGAGCGCATCTCGAGCGGCCGGCAGGCGGCGCCGATCGTCGGGCAGCCGATCAGCCTCACGGACCTCGAGCAGCTCCAGGCGCTCGTCGACCGGGTCTACGTCGACGCCGCGATCAAGCGGTACGTCGTCGACCTGGTCGCCACCACGCGCGGCGCCGGGCCGCGGCCGATCCCGGGCATCGACCGGATGATCCGCGTCGGCGCGAGCCCGCGCGGCTCGATCGCTCTCATGCGGATCGGCCAGGCCCTCGCGCTGCAGGCCGGCCGCGGCTACGTCACGCCCGAGGACATCAAGGCGATGCGTCACCCCGTGCTGCGCCACCGCATCGTGCGGACCTTCGACGCCCTGGCTGACGACGTGCCCGCCGAGCAGCTGGTCGACGCCGTCTTCGACGCCGTCCCGACCCCCTGAGCACTCCGGTCACCATGACCTCTCCCGTCGGCGCGCCGCCACCCCCGCCCGCTCCCTGGGCGGGGGGTGGGCCGGTGCCCGGGGTGCCCGCGCACCCCGATGGCCACGCGTCCCCGGCGCCGTGGCCGGGGCC
>CAUQTR010000060.1:0-8456 GCA_963521045.1 uncultured Actinotalea sp. | reverse complement strand
GCAGGTACCCGGCGGGCGCCTGGGGGAGGTGCTGGGGGGCGTGCTGCTGGTCCGCAGGGGGCAGCTCGCCGAACGGCGCCAGCGGCTGGTCGCGGCGGTACTGGTCGCCGGCCGGCCCGAGGACGGCGAGCGCCCACAGCGACCGGCAGCGCTCGCAGCGCACGTGCTCCGGCTGCACCCCCAGGGGGATGATCGGGATCCAGAAGATGTGGAACCAGCGCCGGCCGCGGCGCACCTTGCCCTCGGTCATCCCCTGGCAGTGCGGGCACAGGAAGCCCAGCGTCGCGAGCACCTTGTGCAGCACGTACGTCCCGAAGATGATCACGTCGCCCCCGACCTCCCGCCGCACCGTGCGGCCGGGCCGAGGGTAGCGGCCCGCGGGTGCGCCGTGGGGGACTACACCGGCACCGCGATGCGCTCCACCAGGTGTGCGGGCACGACGTCGTAGTGGTCGGGGACCGCGGTGAACGTGCCGCGCCCGCCCGTGAGCGAGCGCAGGTCCATGACGTAGCGGGTGAGCTCCGCCTCCGGCACCATCGCCTGGATCTCGTGGCGGCCGTCCTCGAGCGCCGTCGTGCCGATGATCCGGCCGCGCCGCGACGACAGGTCGCCCATGACGTCGCCCTGGAGGGCACCGGGCACGACCACCGTCAGCCGCTGCACCGGTTCCAGGACGACCGTTCCGGCCCGGGCCATCGCCTCGCGCAGGCCGTGCGCCGCGGCGGTGCGGAAGGCCATGTCGGAGGAGTCGACCGAGTGGTACTTGCCGTCGTAGCACTCCACCTGGACGTCCACGACCGGGAAGCCGTGCGGTCCCCCCGACGCCATCGCCTCGTGCACCCCGCGCTCGACGGCGGGGATGTAGTTGCGTGGGATCGCGCCACCCACCACCGAGTCGACGAAGCGCGAACCCTCCCCGGGCGCAGTCGGGCTCACGCGCAGCTGGGCGACGGCGTACTGGCCGTGCCCGCCGGACTGCTTCTTCAGCTTGCCCTCCGCCTCCGTGGGCGCCGCGATCGTCTCGCGGTACGCGATCCGCACGGGCTCGGTGGTGACGTTGACGCCGAACTTGCGGGCGAGGCGCTCGAGCGCGACGGCCAGGTGGGTGTCGCCCGTGCCGCGCAGCACCGTCTGGGCGCCGCTGCGGTCGATCGCCAGCGTCGGGTCCTCACCGACGAGCCGCTGCAGCGCGGAGGACAGCTTGTCGTCGTCGGCCTGCGTGAGGGGGCGCAGGGCGAGCGCGTAGGGCGTGGTGCGGGCCGGCGCGCCGACCACGCGTGCGGGGGTCCCGCGGGGGCTCAGCGTGGAGCCGGTGGGCGAGCCGGCCAGCTTCGCGACGGCGGCGATGTCCCCGGCCACGACCGTGTCGGTGGGCACGTGCTCCTTGCCACGCAGGAAGAACAGGCCGTGCAGACGCTCCTCCGTCCGGGTGGTGGCGTTGATGAGCCGGGTCTCGGCGCGCAGCGTCCCGGTGAGCACCTTGAACACGGAGAGCTGCCCGACGAACGGGTCGGCGACCGTCCGGAACACGTGCACCAGCGGCTCGGCCGCGGGGTCCGCGACCACGTCCACCCGGGTGCCGTCGGAGCCGTCCGCCGCCGTCCCGCCGACGACGACCGGAACCGGTCGGTCCGCCGGAGAGGGCCCGAGCTCGCACAGGTAGTCGGCGAGGCGATCGATGCCGACGCCGGTGGTGGCCGAGCCGAGCAGCACCGGGAACTCCTGGCAGTCCCGGACCTCGTGCACGAGCGCGCGCTCGAGGTCACCGGCGGACGGCACCTCGCCGGACAGGTAGCGCTCGAGCTGCTCGTCGTCGCCGGAGACGATCTCCTCGGCCACCTCGTCGTGGAGTCGGTGCTCCTCCTCCGCGACGTCCGGCGGCAGGGCCTCGGCGTGGTGGGTGCCGTCGGCGTCGTAGGCGAAGCCCTCCTCGGAGAGCACGTCGGCGACACCGCGGAGCCGGCCCTCCTCCCCGAGCGGCAGCTCGAGCGGGACGAACCCGGCTCCGAGCGCGGCCCGCAGCTGCTCGAGCACGCCGTGGAAGTCGGCCCGGGGCTTGTCCTCCTTCGTCACGAAGACGAGGCGCGGGATGCCCGCCTCGGCCAGCTGCTGCCACACGATCTCCGTGCCGACCTCGACCCCGTCGACGGCGCTGACCACGACGACCGCGAGGTCCGCGACGCCGAGCGCCGCGTCGACGCCGCCCGCGAAGTCCGCGTACCCGGGGCAGTCGATGAGGTTGACCTTGTACGTCAGCCCGTCGGACGCCGTCCACGGAAAGGGGGCGACTGCCGGGGACAGCGAGATGTGCCGCTTGATCTCCTCGGGCTCGGTGTCGCACACCGTCGTGCCGTCCTCGACCCGGCCCGGCCGGGGGACGACGCCGGCGCGGTGCAGCAGCGCCTCGGCGAGCGTGGTCTTGCCGGCCCCGCTGTGGCCCACCAGGGCCACGGTGCGGATCCTCGGCGTCGATGCCTGGTCCATGACGGATCTCCTTCGTCGGAGTGGCCCTTGGAGGCAGGCTAGTCACGCCCGGGGAGGCTGGGAACAGGACCTCGGGCCCGCCCGGTTCGTCCCTGGTGGCGCCCCGGGAGGGGCCGTATGCTCCTGGACAGAGGTGTGGGAGCGCTCCCGCCCCGACGACGACGAGAGGCTCCACCGGCATGCAGTACGGGCACTTCGACGACGAGACCCGCGAGTACGTCATCACGACGCCGCACACGCCCTACCCGTGGATCAACTACCTCGGGTCGCAGGAGTTCTTCTCGCTGGTCTCGCACCAGGGCGCGGGCTACTCCTTCTACCGCGACGCGAAGATGCGCCGGCTGACGCGCTACCGGTACAACACGACGCCGTCGGAGGCGGGCGGGCGGTGGTTCTACGTCAACGACGGCGGGGACGTCTGGTCGCCGTCGTGGCTGCCGGTCAAGGCGGACCTCGACCACTTCGAGACGCGCCACGGGCTGGGCTACACGTCCATCAGCGGTGCCCGCAACGGCCTGCGCGTCGACACGCTCTTCTTCGTGCCCGTCGACGAGAACGCGGAGGTCCAGCGCGTCACGGTCACCAACACGTCCGACGCGCCGAAGCGGGTCTCGCTGTTCTCCTACGTCGAGTTCTGCCTGTGGAACGCGCAGGACGACCAGACCAACTACCAGCGCAACCTGTCGATCGGCGAGGTCGAGGTCGAGCCGGACGGCCCGACCGGCAGCGCGATCTACCACCGCACGGAGTACCGCGAGCGCCGCGACCACTACGCCGTCTACGGCGTCAACGCGCGGGCGGCGGGCTTCGACACCGACCGCGACACGTTCGTCGGGCCGTGGAACGGGATGGGCGAGGCCGCGGTGCCGCGCGCGGGGGCGTCGGCCGGGTCGGTGGCGAGCGGCTGGTACCCGATCGGATCGCACAGCCTGGTGCTCGAGCTGGCGCCGGGGGAGTCCCGCACGCACACGTTCGTGCTCGGCTACGTCGAGAACGCGCGCGACGAGAAGTGGGCGGACGCCGCGCACCAGGTGATCAACAAGGCTCCCGCGCACGCGCTGCTCGAGCGCTTCGCCACCACCGAGCAGACGGACGCCGCCTTCGAGGAGCTCCAGCAGTACTGGACGGGCCTGCTGTCGACGTACTCGGTGCGCTCGACGGACGAGAAGCTCGACCGGATGGTCAACATCTGGAACCAGTACCAGTGCATGGTCACGTTCAACATGTCGCGCTCGGCGTCGTTCTTCGAGACGGGCATCGGCCGCGGCATGGGGTTCCGCGACTCGAACCAGGACCTGCTCGGGTTCGTCCACCTCATCCCCGAGCGGGCGCGCGAGCGGATCATCGACATCGCGTCGACGCAGTTCGCGGACGGGTCGGCGTACCACCAGTACCAGCCGCTGACGAAGCGCGGGAACAACGACATCGGCTCCGGATTCAACGACGACCCGCTGTGGCTGATCGCCGGGGTCGCGGCCTACGTCAAGGAGACCGGGGACATCTCGATCCTCGACGAGCCGGTCCCGTTCGACAACGAGCCCGGCACCGAGGTGCCCCTGTTCGAGCACCTCACGCGCTCGTTCCGGTTCACGGTCGAGCACCGCGGCCCGCACGGGCTGCCGCTCATCGGCCGTGCCGACTGGAACGACTGCCTCAACCTCAACTGCTTCTCCGAGACGCCCGGCGAGTCCTTCCAGACGACGGAGAACCAGGCCGGCGGCGTCGCGGAGTCGGTCTTCATCGCGGCCCAGTTCGTCCTGTACGGCGCGGACTACGCCGAGCTGGCCGAGCGCCGGGGCCTGGCCGACGTCGCCGCGAAGGCGCGCGACGCCGTCGACGAGATGCGGGAGGCGGTCCTCGAGCACGGGTGGGACGGCCGCTGGTTCCTGCGCGCGTACGACTACTACGGGAACAAGATCGGCACCGACGCCCACGACGAGGGCAAGATCTGGATCGAGCCGCAGGGCTTCGCGGTCATGGCCGGGATCGGCGTCGGCGACGGGCCGCAGGACGCGTCCGCGCCGGCCGTCCAGGCGCTCGACGCCGTGAACGAGATGCTCGCGACCGACCACGGCATGGTGCTCCAGCACCCGGCGTACACGACGTACCGGATCGAGATGGGCGAGGTCTCGACGTACCCGCCCGGCTACAAGGAGAACGGTGGCATCTTCTGCCACAACAACCCCTGGGTGATCATCGGCGAGACGGTGCTGGGGCGGGGCGCGCGGGCGTTCGACTACTACCGGCGGATCACGCCTGCCTACCGCGAGGCGATCAGCGACGTGCACAAGCTCGAGCCGTACGTGTACGCGCAGATGATCGCGGGCAAGGAGGCCGTGCGGCACGGCGAGGCCAAGAACTCCTGGCTCACCGGGACCGCGGCGTGGAACTTCGTCACGGCCAGCCAGTACCTGCTGGGCGTGCGGCCGGGCTGGGACGGCCTCGTCGTCGACCCGCAGATCGGGCCCGACGTCCCCGAGTTCACCGTGACCCGCGTCGCGCGCGGCGCGACCTACGAGATCACCGTGACGAACTCGGGTGCCGAGGGCTCACGCGCGACCCTCGAGGTCGACGGCGTCGCGCTCGAGGGCAACGAGGTCCCGTACGCCCCTGCGGGCACGCGCGTCCAGGTGACCGCGCGCCTCTGAGCGCGCCCACGACGGCGGCCGGGTGCTCATCCAGGGGGGCACCCGGCCGCTCCCGGCTCCCTCCACCCGCCCCACCCACCCGCCCCACCCCCGAGGTCGACATCCCCGGCTCAACGGCGCGGTGCTTCGTGCCGATGAGGTGGGCGTGAGCACGGGAGGCCGATCGGTCGGCGAGGTGGCATGGCGCTGACCCGGTGGGCCGAGGAGCGGTGGGCGGCGCGGCCGCGACAGGCGAAGCCCGACCTCGGCCCCGTCCCGTACGTCGTGTCCCGGTCGCTCGCCGTGCGGGCCTCGGCCGAGCATGCGTTCGCCGTGCTCGCCGACCCGGCGAACGCCCCGCTGCGCACGGGCGACCCCGGCAGCTTCGGCTTCGTCGTGCCGGGCACACCCGTCGGCATGGTCGGCGAGCGACGCTGCGCCGTCCTGCCGGCGCCCTTCGGCGCGGCGCTCGTCGGCGCGGTGAGCGACGTGGTCGAGCTGGCGCCCGGTCGGCGCATGGTGATCATGCCCCGCGGGCCTGGCCGGCCGCTGCGGACCACGCTCTCCGCCGAGCCCACTGGGCCTGACTCCTGCGTGCTCCGGGTCGACGTCGACGCGACGGCGCCCGCCGCGGGGACGGCCTACATCGACGAGTTCTACGGGGCGGAGCTCGAGCACGACCTCGCCGCGGTCGCCCATGTCGTGGCGGGCGCGCCGCGACCCGGGCCGGTCGTCGAGGGCGTGCTCGCCAAGCGGATGCGGATCGCGGACGAGCAGGCGGCCTGGCAGGTCACGAGCCGGCCGCGCACGACGATCACCGTGCACGCCATCGTCGACGTGCCCGTGCCGCCCTTGCGCGCGTGGCTCGCCGTGATCGACGCACGCGGTGACCGGTGGTGGCAGCACGACCCCGACGCCGTGTCGTTCACCGTGCCCGGGACGCCCGTCGGCCAGGTCGGTGAGCTGCGGTGCATCGTGCGGCACACGAACGGCGGCCTGGACACGGCCTTCAGCGAGGTCCTGGCCGTCGAGGAGGGGCACGCGCTCGTCACCCGTGACCGCGGCTTCCAGCCCGGCGTCCGGACGACGTGGGTCGAGCCCGCGCCGGGTGGCGCCCGGGTCACCCGCGAGGCCGTGCTCGACGTCTTCGGCGACAGCGCCGAGCGGCGCGCCCACGAGGCGGAAGACCTGCGCCGCGGCCTCGAGGCGCTCGCCCGCCACCTCTCCACCTGACCTCGGGCGAGGGGTTTCGATATCGTTATCGAAACCGCTAGCATCGCGCGATCGGCCGACGGCGGCCGCGGTCGCGGGTCTGCCCCGCCCGGCGTGCGGAGGGGTGATGAGCACCGTGCGCGAGACGCGGTCCCACACGCCTTCCGTCGTGCTCGCGTACGTGATGTTCGTGTTCGTCGGGGTCAGCGCCGGCGTCGGCGGCGTGCTCATCCCGGCGCAGATCCGCGACTACGACGTCGACCTCGCGACCATCGGCCTGACCTTCTTCACCTCGTCGGCCGGCTTCTTCCTCGCGGGCTCGAGCACGGGCGAGCTGATGCACCGCCTCGGCACCCGGTGGTCCCTGGTCGCGGGCGGCTCGCTCTACCTGCTCGCGGCCGTGGCGACCGCAGCCCGGCCGCCGTTCGTGGTGTTCGTGGCGGTCCAGGCCGTGGCGGGCTACGGCGTCGGCGTTCTCGAGTCGGTGCTCAACGCCCACCTCTCGCAGCTGCCGCAGGCGACGACGCTGCTCAACCGCCTGCACGCCTTCTTCGGCGTCGGCGCGTTCGTGGCGCCCGCGCTCGCGGCCCGCATGCTCGTCACGCTCGAGTGGACCGCGGTCTGGTGGCTGCTCGTGGCGCTCGTCGTCCCGCTCGTCGTCGCTGCGGCGCTCGTGTTCCCGCGGGGCGCCTCGGGCCCGGTGAGCGACGACGGCGCGCCGGACGACGTCGGCCGGACGGGCCGCCTGGGCGACGTCGTGGATGACGGGCCCAGCCGGCGCCCCGGGGTGCTGCTCGCCGTGCTGCGCGAGCGCGCGGTGCTGCTCGCGGCGGTGTTCCTCACCGTCTACCTCGGCGTCGAGATCAGCGTGGGTACGTGGGCGTTCACCGACCTGGTCGAGCGACACGGGGTGGCGGAGCTCGGTGCCGGGTACGCCGTGAGCGCGTACTGGCTCGGCCTGACCGTGGGCCGGTTCGTCATCAGCCCGGTCGCGACGCGGCTCGGCCTCGGCGTCGGTCGGATGATGGCCGCCTGCCTCGCGGCCGTCGTCGCGACGGTCGCCCTGACGTGGGCCGCGCCGACGGGGGCGGTCGCCGGTGCGGGCCTGGCGCTGCTCGGCTTCTTCCTCGGCCCGCTCTTCCCGACGGCGATGGCGGTCGTCCCGCGGCTCACGTCGGCGCCGCACGTCCCGACGGCGATCGGCGCGATGAATGCCGTGTCCGTGGTCGGTGGGTCGGTGCTGCCGTGGCTGGCGGGTGCGCTCGCGGGCGGCATCGGGATCGGTGCGCTGCTGCCCTACGTGCTCGCGCTCGCCCTCGTGCAGCTGGTGGTCTGGCGGCGCGTCGCGCGGCGCATGGCGCGGGCCTGAGGAAGCGAGGCGCCGACCGGCGTCAGTGCCGGCCCGGCCCGCCGTCGAGCGGGGCGGTGGGGTCCGTCGAGCCGGGCGGCTCCGTCTCGTCGGCCTCGCTGCCGAGCTCGACGCCATGCTCGTGGTCGTGCTCGGGGTCGGGGAGGGGCTGCGGGGGTGCGTCGCTCGTCATGGGTCCTTGCTACTCCAGCGCACCGACACCGGCATCCGGACTTGACGACGGCGCATGCTCCCGAGAGCGTCTGCGGCATGTGGATCACGAGGGCCTCGGGCGGCGAGGACGGCGACGACGCGGACGCCGTCGCGGCGCAGGAGCAGGCCGACGCGTGGCGGCGGCGCCAGAGCCCGCCGGACAACGAGGTGCCGGGCATCGTGCCGGCCGGCGCGGTGATCACGGGCGACGGAGACGTCGTCGTCGCTCTGACGGGCGTCCGGGTGTTCACGACCGGCCTGCTGCTCGACGTGAGCGTGCGTCGACGCCTCGACCCGCCGCTGGAGAGCGACCACTTCGGCGCGACCGAACGCGCGCTGCTGTTCGGCGTCGAGCTCGCGGACGGCCGCACGGCGACGACGATCGCGGGCGCCCTGTCCGGGGACACCGACCCGGACGCCCCGGTCCTCGGTCGGCACAGCTCGAGCGGCGGCGGCCGGCTGTACGACCTCACGTGCTGGCTCTCGCCCGTGCCACCGCCGGGCGACGTCGTGGTGGTCGCCGCCGCCCCGGACTGGGGCCTGCCCGAGGGTGCGGTGACGGTCCCCGCGGC
>CAUQTR010000059.1:0-8501 GCA_963521045.1 uncultured Actinotalea sp. | reverse complement strand
GCCCCGGCGCCGGCACCCCCGCCGGCCGTGCGGGCAGCGCGCGCCGACGACGTCGAGGCGGTCGTGGCACTGGTCCAGGCCGCGTACCGCGGCGACGAGAGCCGCCAGGGCTGGACCACCGAGGCCGACCTGCTCGGCGGCCAGCGGGTCGACGTGGCGATGCTGCACGACCTCGTCGTGGCGGACGACGGCGTCGTCCTGCTGCTCGACGCCGCGCCGCCCGACGGCACCACGCCGGACGCACCCGCGGCGCTCGTCGCCTGCTGCCACGTCCAGCGCCGGACCGCGTCCGCGTTCGTCGGGATGTTCGCCGTCCGGCCGACGCTCCAGGGCCGGGGCCTCGGACGCCGGCTGCTCGCGGCCGCCGAGGAGCAGGCCCGGGCATGGGGCCGGACGACGCTCGAGCTCACGGTGCTCGACCACCGGCCCGAGCTGCTCGCGTGGTACGAGCGGTGCGGGTTCGTCCTCACCGGGGTGCGGCACCCGTTCCCGTACGGCGACGAGCGGTTCGGCCGCCCGCGCCGGGCGGACCTCGCGCTCCTCGGCATGACCAGGCACGTCGATCCGGGAGGACACCCATGAGCCACCACGTCACGCGCGTCGACGCGCCCCGCACGGCCGTGGTGACCGGCGCGGGCCGGGGCATCGGCCGCGGTCTCGCGGTCGGTCTCGCACGCCGCGGCTTGCAGGTCGCGCTCCTGGGCCGCACGCGCGAGCACCTCGAGTCGACGGCCGACGAGATCCGGTCCGCCGGCACGGCCGATGGCACGGCCGGCGGCGTGGCCGTGGTGCACACGGTCGACGTCACCGACGCCGCGGGCGTGCGGGCGGCCGCGACGGTGGTCGAGGAGGCGCTCACGTCCCACGGCGGCCTCGGCCTGCTCGTCAACAACGCGGGGGTCATCGAGCGTCGGGAGGTGCCCTTCGGCGAGGACGACCCCGAGGACCTCTGGCGGGTCGTCGAGACGAACGTGCGCGGCCCGGTGCTCGTGACGCACGCACTGCTGCCGGCGCTCCTCGCCGGTGGCGGCGGTCGCGTCGTCAACCTCAACTCGGGCGCGGCGCACCGCCCGTCGCCCGCCTACACCGGGTACGGCCTGAGCAAGGGTGCCCTCGCCCGGTTCACGACGATCCTCGACGCCCAGTACCGCGACGCCGGGCTCCGCGTCTTCGACCTCGCGCCGGGCGTCGTGGCCACCGACATGACCGCCAGCATGCCGACGTGGCACGGACGCACCGAGTGGACCCCCGTCGAGGCGAGCGTGGACCTCCTCGTCGGGATCGCCCGGGGCGAGCTGGACGCACTGGCCGGGCGCTTCCTGCGGGCCGGCGCCGACACGGTGGCGTCCCTCGTGGCGCACGTCGACGACGTCGTCGGGCAGGACGCACGTCGGCTCCGGCTGACGCCCTACGGCGCGGACGACCCGATCGTGCCCTGACGCCCGGGCGCCCGCCGGAGGAGCGTCACCCTCCCGGACCGCTCAGCCGACGGCGACCGGGATGCCGAACCACTCCGCGACCCGCTCCGCGATCGCGTGCTCGAAGGTGTCGTCGTCGTGCCGGTCGCGCAGCCACTGGGCGAAGCTCCCGCCCGCGGCCTCGTCCAGCTCCCGGCGGCACGCCGCGGTGTCCGTGACCGCCCGCAGCAGCATCGCCTCCGCCTCCGCGGGCGTGCGGTAGCAGAACGGGTAGGCCTCGGGCAGGATCGCTCGCGCCCAGGGCCGGTCCGGGAAGATGCCGACGGCGCCCGCGACGAGCGCCTCGATGTACTCGAGCCCGTAGGACTCCTCCGTGGCCGTCGCGAGGAACGCCGTGGTCCGCGCGAGCGCGCCCCAGTAGCTCTCCCGCGTCGCGGTCAACGGACCGACCCACGCCCAGGTCCGCCGGGACAGGCCCATGGCCGCCTCGGAGACCAGGTGCGACTCGTGCAGCCGCGCCTCGACGCGGATGGGCGTGCGCCGCGCGACCCGCTCGACGACGTCGAGGAACACCTGCGGCTGCTTGCGCTCGGACAGGTAGATGGCCGGGTAGAGCACCACGGGGACGTCCGGCTCCTGGCGCGGCTGGACGTGCTCCAGCCGGATGCCGAGGTTGACCCATGCCATCCGGGCCTTCTCGGCGAGCGCCGGCACCGTCCACGCCGCGACGATCTCGCGCACCTCCGTCGCCGTCCGCTCGGAGTTGGCGAACGTCGGGAACAGCGCGCACGAGAGCGCGAGCGACGCCCGGTCCACGGGCTCCTCGTGCTCCGACGTCGTCCACCACACGAAGTTCATGAGGAGGGGCGTCGGCGTCGTGCGGCGCAGCGTGCGCCACACCGTCATGGAGTCGACGACGTCCATCGAGATGACGAGGGTGTCGGTGGCGTCGAGCAGCTCGAGCGGCAGGACGTCGAAGCCGTCGCCGTGGCGCGGCCCGGCGCCCACGACGAGCGCGCCGGGGAAGACCCGCAGCAGCCGGCGGACGAGGGTCGCGCCCGCGTCGTGACCGAAGACGTGGCCGTCGGCGTCGACGAGGGCGTCCGACCAGCGGATGGCGACGCGCATGTCAGTCGCCCGCCCCGACCAGCGCCGGCGCCCCGGCGTCGGTCTCGGCGCCGGCGTCCTCGTCCTGCTCGGTGGCGTCGTCGGCGGCCGGCACCTCGTCCGTGGCCGGCTCGCCCGGCGCCTCGGAGCCCGTGTCGGCGTCGGGCGCCGGCTCCAGGTCCGCGGTGTCGCCCGAGTCCTCCAGGGAGGTGTGGATGCGCATGCCGTAGAAGGACCGGTGCACGAAGAACGACAGGGCCAGGAAGAAGACCCCCGCGAGCACCATGACGAGCGTGTGGTGCCCCTCGGCCTTCAGGCTCACGGCGAGCTCGACCGCGAGCAGCCCGAACAGCGTCGTGAACTTGATCACCGGGTTGAGCGCGACGGACGACGTGTCCTTGTAGGGGTCGCCGACCGTGTCGCCGACGATCGTCGCGTCGTGCAGCGGGGTGCCCTTGGCGTGCAGGTCGACCTCGACGATCTTCTTCGCGTTGTCCCAGGCGCCACCGGCGTTGGCCATGAAGTTCGCCTGGTACAGGCCGAAGACGGCGATCGAGACGAGGTAGCCGATGAAGAAGAACGGCTCCACGAACGCGAACGCGAGCGTGGCGAAGAACAGGCCGAGGAACATCGTCAGCATGCCCTGCTGCGCGTACTGGGTGCAGATCTCGACGACCTTGCGCGAGTCGGCCTCACTCGCCCGGTCCGACCCGTCGAGGCGGATCGTCGTCCGGATGAACTCGACGGCGCGGTAGGCGCCCGTGGTCACGGCCTGGATGGATGCACCGGTGAACCAGAAGATGACTGCGCCACCCGTGACGATGCCGAGCAGGAACGGCGGGTGCAGCAGCGAGAGGTTCTCGAGGCCGGTCGTCAGCCCGGCGGTGAGGGTCATGATGATCGAGAAGATCATCGTCGTCGCGCCCACGACGGCGGTGCCGATGAGGACGGGCTTGGCGGTCGCCTTGAACGTGTTCCCGGCGCCGTCGTTCTCCTCGAGCATCGTCTTCGCCCGGTCCCAGCGCACCGGCGTGCCGAGCAACTTCTCGGACTGCGCGCCGTCGGCGTCGACGTCCTCGATCATCGAGAGCTCGTAGACGCTCTGGGCGTTGTCCGTCACGGGGCCGTAGGAGTCGACCGCGATGGTCACGGGGCCCATGCCGAGGAAGCCGAACGCCACGAGGCCGAAGGCGAAGACGGCCGGCGCGATCATGATCGTGTCGAGGCCGGTGCCCGCGAGGAGCGCGGCGCCGCCCATGAGGCCGACGATCGTGATGCCCAGCCAGTAGGCGGCGAAGTTGCCGGCCACCAGGCCCGAGAGGATGTTGAGGGACGCGCCGCCCTGGCGCGAGCTCTTGACGACCTCGCGCACGTGCTTGGAGCCGGTGGAGGTGAAGACCTTGACCAGCTCGGGGATGACCGCGCCGGCGACCGTGCCGAACGAGACGATCGTCGCGAGCCGCCACCACAGGCTGCCGTCGCCCAGGCCGCCGAGGAGCCCCCACGTGGTGATGTAGGTCGTGACGATGCACACCGCGGACGTCAGCCACACGAGCGTGGTCAGCGGGGTCTCGAAGTTCATCCGCTCGGCGGTCGCCCAGCGGGCCCGCGCCCACGCGTCGTTGGCGAGGTAGGAGACGGCGGACGCGACGACCATGACGGCGCGCACGACGAAGATCCACACCAGCAGGTTCGCCTGGACCATCGGGTCGCCGACGGCCAGCAGGATGAAGGTGATGAGAGCGACGCCCGTGACGCCGTACGTCTCGAAGCCGTCCGCGCTGGGGCCGACCGAGTCGCCCGCGTTGTCGCCCGTGCAGTCGGCGATGACGCCCGGGTTGCGCGCGTCGTCCTCCTTGATCTTGAACGCGATCTTCATGAGGTCGGAGCCGATGTCCGCGATCTTCGTGAAGATGCCGCCCGCGATGCGCAGCGCGGCCGCGCCGAGCGACTCGCCGATCGCGAAGCCGATGAAGCACGCGCCCGCGAGGTCGCGGGGCAGGAACAGCAGGATGACGAGCATCATGAGCAGCTCGAGGCTGATGAGCACCATGCCGATCGACATGCCCGAGCGCAGCGGGATGCGGTGCAGCGGCAGGGGCTTGCCCGCGAGGGCCGCGAAGGCCGTGCGCGAGTTGGCGAGCGTGTTCACCCGGATGCCGAACCAGGCGACCGCGTAGGAGCCGCCCATGCCGATGAGGGAGAACGCGATGACGACGGCGACGCGGCCCCAGGGCAGGCCGACCAGGACGCCGTAGTACACGACGATCACGGCGGCGATGAAGCCCCAGAGCACCAGCAGGAACCGGCCCTGCTTGACCAGGTACGCCTTGCACGTCGAGTAGATGAGCTCGGACACCTCGCGCATCGCCGGGTGCACGGGCAGCTTGCGCAGCCCCGTGTAGGCGGTGGCCCCGAAGGCCAGCCCGACCGCGCAGACGACCAGTCCCAGGATCAGCAGGGTGCGCCCGCCCATCCCGAAGCCGTTCGCGACGCTCAGGTCCGGCAGGACCAGGCTCACCTCGCCGCCGTGCTCGCCGGTCGCCATCGCTGACCACACCGCTCCGTGCATCGCCGTACCTCTCACCAGGCCCTGGGGGCCGGCGGGCCATCCGTGGGTCCCAGTCCACGGCCCGTCGGGCGTCGCGCACCTCTCACGCTAGGAGCGTGACGGGCGCCTCACCCGGGACCTCTGGCGCAGGCTGCGATCAGGCCTGCGGTCCGGCCGGTGGCGCGAGGTCGGAGGACGCCGGGAGCGCCGGCTGGTCCCGCTGCGCGACGACGGCGATCTGCGCGACCATGGCAGCCACCACGGCGACGAGGAACGCGGTGGGCAGGTAGCCCCCGCTCCAGGTCGTGATCGCGTAGCCGATGATCGCGACGGCATCGATGACGATGATGGTCTTGAGTGCTCCCCTGCTCATCCGGTGAGGGTCGCGGGGATCGCGAGGGCTGTCAACGGCGGGGCTCTCGCCGCGAGGAGCCCTGCGCTGGCCGGCAGGCCGAAGGTCCTCCCGCTCCGGCGGCTCGCAGGCGCACCCTGGGACGAGGCGACGTCGGCAATGGGGCCGGTGTCATGCGCAGAGAGGCGCGTGCAGTGGCGACCTACGTGTTCGACTTCAGCGAGGGCGACAAGGACCAGAAGGACCTCCTGGGCGGCAAGGGGGCGAACCTGGCCGAGATGACCCGGCTCGGCCTCCCGGTCCCGCCGGGGTTCACCATCACCACCGAGGCGTGCCGGCGCTACCGCGCGACGGGCGAGCTGCCGCCGGAGCTGCGCGTCGAGGTGACCATGGCGCTGCGCCGCCTCGAGGACACCCTCGGCCGGTCGCTCGGCGACTTCCACGACCCCCTGCTGGTGTCGGTGCGCTCGGGTGCCAAGTTCTCGATGCCCGGCATGATGGAGACGGTCCTCAACATCGGGCTCAACGACGCGTCCGTGCAGGGGCTCATCAAGTTCTCCGGTGACGAGCGGTTCGCCTGGGACTCCTACCGCCGGCTCATCCAGATGTTCGGCAAGACCGTCCTCGAGATCGACGGCGACCGGTTCGCGGGCGCGCTCGACGCGATGAAGGCGGACCGCGGCGCCTCCGCCGACACGGACCTCACGGCGGCCGACCTCGAGGAGCTCGTCGGCGAGTTCAAGGCGATCGTCCGCGAGGAGACCGGTCGCGAGTTCCCGCAGCACCCGCGCGAGCAGCTCGACCTGGCGATCGAGGCCGTCTTCGGCTCGTGGGACACCGACCGCGCACGCCTGTACCGCCGCCGCGAGCGGATCGCCGACGACCTCGGCACCGCCGTCAACGTCTGCAGCATGGTCTTCGGCAACCTGGGCGCCGACTCGGGCACGGGCGTCTGCTTCACGCGTGACCCGTCCACCGGCAAGCCGGGCGTCTACGGCGACTACCTGTCCAACGCGCAGGGTGAGGACGTCGTCGCGGGCATCCGCAACACCCTCTCGCTCGCGGACCTCGAGCAGCTCGACCCGACGTCGTACGCCGAGCTGCGGCAGGCGATGCGCCGGCTTGAGACCCACTACCGCGACCTGTGCGACATCGAGTTCACGATCGAGCGCGGCAAGCTCTGGATGCTCCAGACGCGCGTCGGCAAGCGCACCGCGGCTGCGGCCTTCCGGATCGCGACGCAGCTCGTGGACGAGCACCTCATCACGCTCGACGAGGCGCTCGAGCGCGTGACGGGCGCGCAGCTGAGCAAGCTGATGTTCCCGCAGTTCGACGCCGACGCCGAGCGCACGCTGCTCGCCACCGGCATGGCGGCCTCGCCCGGCGCGGCCGTCGGCAAGGCGGTCTTCGACTCGCCGACCGCGCAGGAGTGGGCAGCCCGGGGCGAGGACGTCGTGCTCGTCCGGCGCGAGACCAACCCCGACGACCTCGGTGGCATGATCGCCGCGGTCGGGGTGCTCACCTCGCGCGGGGGCAAGACGTCGCACGCCGCCGTCGTCGCGCGCGGCATGGGCACGACCTGCGTCGTCGGCGCCGAGAAGCTCGACGTCGACGTGACGACGCGGTCGTTCAAGGTCGGCAAGCGCGTCGTGCACGAGGGCGAGGTCATCGCGATCGACGGCTCGACCGGCGAGATCTACCTCGGCGCCGTGCCCGTCGTGCCCTCGCCCGTCGTCCAGTACCTCGAGGACGGGCTGGAGGCGGCGCTCGCGGCCGCCAAGGACGAGGACACGGCCGAGGTCGTGGCCGCCGTGCACCGGGTGCTCTCGCACGCCGACACCGTGCGGCGCCTGCGGGTGCACGCCAACGCGGACACGGCCGACGACGCCCGTCGGGCCCGCACGTGGGGCGCGCAGGGCATCGGCCTGTGCCGCACCGAGCACATGTTCCTCGGGGACCGGCGCGTGCTCATCGAGCGGCTCGTCCTGGCCGTCAGCGACGAGGAGCGGCAGGCCGCGCTCGACGCGCTGCTCCCGCTCCAGCGGGCCGACTTCGTCGACATCCTCGAGCAGATGGACGGGCTGCCGACGACCATCCGGCTCATCGACCCGCCGCTGCACGAGTTCCTGCCGGACCTCACCGACCTGTCCGTCAAGGTCGCGGTCGCGACGGAGCGCGAGGGCCGCGGCGAGCTGTCCGCGGAGGACCTCGCGGAGCTCGAGCGCGACCGGGTGCTGCTGCCCGCGGTGCGGCGCATGCACGAGGTCAACCCGATGCTCGGCCTGCGCGGCGTCCGGCTCGGGATCGTGGTGCCGGGCCTGTTCGCCCTGCAGATCCGAGCGGTCGCCGAGGCGGCGGCCGAGCGGCTGCGGGCCGGCGGTCGGCCGCACGCCGAGATCATGGTCCCGCTCGCGGCGTCCGTGATGGAGCTGCACATCGTGCGCGAGGAGGCCGAGCGGATCCTCGCCGAGGTCGAGGAGCGCGAGGGCGTGTCCCTGCACATCGCGATCGGCGCGATGATCGAGCTGCCGCGTGCGGCGCTCACGGCGGACCGGATGGCCGGCGTCGCGGAGTTCTTCTCGTTCGGCACCAACGACCTGACGCAGACCACGTGGGGCTTCTCGCGCGACGACGTCGAGGGGGCGTTCTTCGCCGAGTACACCGAGCGGGGCGTCATCAGCGTGTCGCCGTTCGAGACGCTCGACGCCACCGGCGTCGGCCGGCTCGTGCGGATGGCCGTCGAGGAGGGCCGGGCGGTCCGGCCGGACATCGTGCTCGGCGTGTGCGGCGAGCACGGCGGCGACCCGGAGTCGGTGCACTTCTTCCACGAGGTGGGCCTCGACTACGTCAGCTGCTCGCCGTTCCGCGTCCCGGTCGCCCGCCTGGAGGCGGGCCGCGCCGCGGTGGCGACGGCGGCCAGCGACACCCGCTGACCCACCGCCCGACCCGCCCGACCCGCCCGACCCGCACGACCCGCCGAGGGGGGGGGGTGGCGGGGACGGGCGGGGGTGAAAAAAACCCCCACCGGGGGGGGCCCCCCCCCATCGCTGGGTGGACTGCCCAGGACCACATG
>CAUQTR010000058.1:0-8545 GCA_963521045.1 uncultured Actinotalea sp. | reverse complement strand
GGTCGCCGAGCCCGTCCCGGCGCCGCGTCGTGCCGGGCGTGTCGTCGGCGGCGTCCTCGGGGGGCTGGTCGTGACGGGGGCGCTGGTGGCCGGCGGGCTCCTCGCGTTCCGCACGGACGAGGACCCCGGACCGACCCCGACCCCGACCCCGACGGTGGCCGCGATCCGTGCCGTGCCGGCACCCGCGGAGCTGAGCGGTGAGATGCGCGACGGTGCCGCCGTGTTCACCTGGGAGAATCCCGACCCGGAGGACGGCGACAGCTACCTGTGGGGCCTGTCCCTGGCCGGAACGGAGCCCGAGCTGGAGCTCGTCGACACCGAGACGGTGACCGTGGAGCCGGTGGTGCCGGGGGAGCAGGTGTGCATCGAGGTGTCGATCGTCCGCACGGACGGCCGGTTCTCGACGAACCCGGCAGTGGCGTGCGTGCAGGCGTGAGCGGGACGAGCGGGAAGGGGCGGGCATGAGCGGGACGGTTCGGAGCGCGGCGCGCCAGTCCGCGCCGCGCCGACGGTGGCTGACCACCGTCGCGGCCTCCGCCGTGCCCGTCGTCATCGCCGTCCTGGCCGTCGTGTACCCCGGTGTCCCCGTCGCGCAGGTCGACCTGCACGACGGGTCCGTCTGGCTCACCAACACCACGGAGCGCAAGCTCGGGCGCTACAACGCCCAGATCGACGAGCTCAACGCCGGGCTCGTCACGCCCGCGCTCGACTTCGACGTCCTCCAGGACGAGAGCGACGTGCTGCTGACCGAGAACGGCAAGGCGTCCGTCGTCGACGCGGCGAGCGTCACGCTCGCCGCCCAGGTGACGGTGCCCTTCGGCTCCGGCACGACCATGCAGGACGGCACCGTCGCCGTGAACGCCGACGGTGACGTGTGGGCGCGGACCGTCCCGACCCTCGGCACCCTGAGCACCGACTCCCAGGACCCGGACCTGGAGCTCGGGCCGGGCGGGGTCGCCGTCGTCGGCCGGGGCGGCGACGTGCTGGCGGCCGAGTCGGACGGCACGCTGCACCGCCTGGCGGTGTCCGACGAGGAGGTCTCGAGCGAGGAGGACGGCGCGCTCGCGGGTACCCCGTCGGGCGGGTTCTCCCAGGTCACCGCCGTCGGGGACGTGCTCGTCGCCCTCTCGGGGCTCACCGTCCACACGCCGTCCGGGTCGACCGACCTCTCCGACCTCGGCTCCGAGCTGGAGCTCCAGCAGCCCGGCCCGCGCTCGGACGTGGTCCTCGTGTCGACCCCCACCGCCCTGCTCGAGGTGCCGCTCGACGGCGGCCGGGTGCGCGAGCACGAGTCGGGCGGCTCGGGTGTCGCGGCCGCCCCCGTGCGCGTCGGCGCCTGCGCCCACGCCGCCTGGGCGACCCCCACCGGCAGCTACGTGCAGGTGTGCGGCGGCGAGGAGACCCGCCTCGACCTCGAGGGCATGACCCCGGCGGACCGGCTCGTCTTCCGCGTGAACCGGGACGTCGTCGCGCTCAACGACACGCTGAACGGCCGGCTGTGGGTGCCGACCGAGGACCCGGAGCTGCGCGAGCCCAACTGGCAGGACATCGAGCCCCAGGAGGAGACGCAGCAGGACGACTCGGAGTCCGAGAGCCGGGACAGCACGCAGAACCTGCAGGCGGAGTGCACCGCGCAGTCCTCGGCGCCCTCGGCCGAGGACGACGACTACGGCGTCCGGCCCGGGCGCACCATGATCCTGTCGGTCATCGACAACGACTCCTCGTCCGACTGCGGCATCCTCGCGGTGAGCGAGTTCGACCCGCTGCCCGAGGACTTCGGCGTCGTCGTGCCGATCTACGGCGGCCGGTCGTTCCAGCTCACGACGAGTCCCGACGCGCGGGGCAGCGCAGAGTTCACCTACACGATCGACGACGGCCGCGGCACGAACGCGCCGTCGACGGCGACCGTCCGGCTCACCGTGCGGGACGACAGCGAGAACGGCGCGCCCGAGCAGCTCCGGGTCAGCTCCGTGACGGTCGAGCAGGGCGGGGCGATCACCTACGACGTCCTGCCCGACTTCCGCGACCCCGACGGCGACCCCCTGATCCTCGCGTCCGGTGTGGTCGGCGGCGGCGGGATGGTGCGGACCCGGCAGGACGGCGAGATGACCTTCCAGTCCGACGGCGGCTCGCTGGGCCGGCAGACGGTGACCGTGCAGGTCTCGGACGGCCGGGAGACCGTGGAGGGCACCGTGTACGTCGACGTGCGTCCGGCCGGTGCCGTCCCGCCGACGATCGACCCGGTGCACGCGGTCACGTACATCGACCAGGCGGTCGTCGTGCGGCCGCTGGACAGCGTCCGCAGCTCGGGGCGCGAGCCGGTGCGCCTCGCGGGCGTCGACGAGCTCCCCGGTGCCACGCTCACCAGCGACCTCGACGCCGGCACGTTCACCTTCTCGGCACCGAACGCGGGCGTCTACTACGTGACGTTCCTCGTCGCGGCGTCGCCGCAGCAGGTGCAGGGCGTGGCCAGGATCGACGTCCGGGAGCGACCCGAGGAGACCCCGCCCCCCGTCGCGGTGCTCGACCGCGCGCTGCTGCCGCCCGGCGGCGAGGTGACGATCGACCCGCTCGCGAACGACGTCGACCCGGGCGGCGGCGTGCTCGTCGTCCAGTCGGTCGAGGTGCCCGAGGGCACCGGCCTGCGGATCGCCGTGGTGGACCACCAGCTGCTCCGGATCGACTCCACGCGCGTGCTCGAGGCACCCCTCACGGCGCGCTACACGATCTCCAACGGCACGGCCTCCGCGACGGGCGAGGTGCTCGTCCTGCCCGTGCCGGCCTCCGCGACGCAGCAGCCCCCGGTGGTGCCCAACGTCCGGGTGTCCGTGCGCGCGGGCGGGGTCGTGACGATCCCGGCGCTCAAGGGTGCGTACGACCCGGACGGCGACGCTCTCGAGCTGCTCCCGGACCTGGCCGAGCCGCTCGGCGAGGGCGAGGGCCTGATGTTCGTCTCCGGCGACACGCTGCGCTACCAGGCGCCGGACTCACCGCTCGAGGCCCATGCGACCTTCAACGTCGCGGACGCCGTCGGCAACGTCACCGCCGCGACCGTCACCGTCACCGTCCACGCGTCCGACGCGGCGACCAAGGCGCCCCCGCGCCCGCGTCCCCTCACCGCGCGCGTGTTCGCGGCCGAGACCGTCCGGATCCCCGTGCCGCTGACCGGCATCGACCCCGACGGCGACGGCGTGTACCTGCTCGGTCAGGACCGGGCGCCGACCAAGGGCCGGATCGTCGCCACCGGCGCCGACTGGCTGGAGTACGAGGCGCTGCCCGGTGAGCTGGGCACGGACACCTTCACCTACGCCGTCGAGGACTGGGTGGGTCAGCGGGCCGTGGCCACGGTCCAGGTGGGCATCGCCCCGCGCCCGACGACGTCGGCCGACGTCGTGAGCCGCAACGACGACGTCGTCGTGCGGCCGGGCCAGAACGTCGAGGTCCGCGTCCTGGCGAACGACGTCGACGCCAGCGGCGGCGAGCTCGAGCTGGACACCGAGCTGATCATGGCTGAGGACGTCGTCGCGGAGGTCAAGGACGACCGCATCGTCGTGACGACGCCGCGGTCTTCGGGCGTGCTCCAGATCTCCTACACCGCCCGCAACGAGCGCGGGGGCGTGGGCACGGCCGTGCTCACGGTGGAGGTGCGCGACGACGCGCAGATCCTGCCGCCGCGTGCGCGGGACATCGTGGTGCCCGCGACCGACACGATCAACAAGACCGAGGTCGCCGTCGACGTCATGACCCGGGCGGAGAACCCGTCCGGTCCGATGAGCGACATCGAGCTCTCCGTCCACCCGAGCGCGGCCGACGTCGCCCGGGTGGTCGGCGACCAGGTCGTCGTCACCCTCGGGGAGACGGCCCGGACGCTGCCGTACGTCCTGACGAACATCAACCCCGTGGCCGACGGCGTGCACACCTTCGCGTTCATCACGGTGCCGGCGCTCGGTGACTTCCCGCCCATCCTGCGGCCGCGGGCGCCCGAGCTGCGCGTCGTCGCCGGGGAGCCGCTGCGGATCGTGCTCGACGAGCAGGTCCAGGTCGCGCCGGGGCGCACGCCGTCCATCGACGACCCGACGACCGTGACCGCGACGAAGTCCGACGGCAGCCCCCTGGTCGTCGACGCGCGCACCCTGACCTACACCGCGCAGCGCGACTACGCCGGGCCGGCGTCGATCTCCTTCGAGGTCGGTGACGGCACACGGAGCCGCGTGCTCACGCTGTCGATCACGGTGCTCGCCGCCGAGGACTACCCGCCGACGTTCGTGCCCTCGGTCCTCGACCTCGCCCCGGGCGAGCAGACGCGCGTGGACCTGAAGGCCTTCACGTCGTCCCCCGGGACCGAGGCGGGCGCCGTCGCCTACACGTACGCGCTGACGTCCGAGCCCCCGCTCGGGGTCGTCGCCGAGCTGAGCGGCTCGGTCCTCACGCTGACCGCCGCGCCGACCGTGCCCAAGGGGACGATCGGCGGGGTCGGCCTGTCGATCGGCTACGGCGTCGGCCGCTCGGTCACCGGCCAGGTCGACTTCCGGATCACCGCCTCGAAGCGGCAGCTCGCGCGCCTCGTGGACCACGTGGTCCCGAACGGCGTCGAGGGCGGCGCGTCCACGGTCTCCGTGCTCGACGGCGCGTTCAACCCCTTCCCGGAGCAGCCGCTGACGGTCGTGGACGCGGTCGTCGAGACCCCCGGTGCCGGCACGGCCGGTGTCGCCGGGGCCCAGGTCACCGTGCGACCGGCCGCAGGCTTCATCGGCCAGATGGTCACGCGCGTCCGCGTCCGGGACGCGACCGGTGATCCGGACCGCGAGGTCGAGGGCCGGATCACGGTGATCGTGCGCGGCCGCCCCGCACAGCCCGCCGCGCCGCGTGTCGTCGAGGTGCGCGACCGCACGGTCGTGCTCGCCTGGGACGCCCCGGCCAACAACGGCGAGCCGATCACGCGGTACCGGCTCACCGGTCAGCCGGGCAACGTCGTGACCGAGTGCGCGAGCACCACGTGCACGGTGGGCAACCTCACCAACAACGTCGAGTACACGTTCACCGTGATGGCGGAGAACGCCGTCAACTGGTCGGACCCGAGCCCGCCGTCGGCTCCGGCGCGCCCGGACGCCAAGCCGTTCGCGCCGGCGCCGCCGCAGGCCCAGTGGGGGCCCTCGAGCCTCACGGTCGGGTGGACCGCACCGCAGAACCCGGGCTCGCCGATCGTCTCCTACGACCTCGAGATCAGCCCGGCGCCGCCGAGCGGTCCCGCCACGGCGTCGACGCCGGCGACGTCGTACACGTTCACGGGCCTGGCCAACGGCACGGCCTACACCGTGCGCGTGCGCGCCATCAACCTGGCTCCCGAGCCGGGCGACTGGAGCGCGCCGTCGGCGGCGCAGGTGCCCGCGATCCCGCCGGAGCCGCCCACGCTGTGGGCCCAGCGGTTCGAGCAGCAGGTGTTCCGCGGCGGGCGCATCGAGGTGTACTGGACCGACCCGGCGAACAACGGCGACGCCATCGCGCAGTACGAGGTCGTGGTGGACGGCGGCGCGCCGTCCGCGCCGACGGGACGCAACATCCAGGTGATGTACGACCCGTCGCCCGGGTCGCACACCTTCCAGGTCCGCGCGCGCAACAAGGCGGGCTGGGGAGCGTGGTCCGCGGTCCTCGACGTGCCGTACGAGACGGTGCCGAGCGCCCCGGGCGCGCTGACCGGGACCGCGAGCGGCAACGGCGGCGTCAGCCTGGCGTTCGGCGAGCCGGACTGGGCGGGCGGCGGGAACCGGCGCTACGAGGTCCAGGTCGACGGCGGCGGCTGGCGCGGCCTCAACGGCACGCAGATCGACGGGCTCTCCGCCGGCATCCACTCGTTCGCGGTCCGCGCGTGCAACACCGTGGGCTGCGGGGACTCGACCAACGTCGCAGACGTCGACGTGAAGACGACCCCGAGCGACCCCCGAGGCCTCGCCATCGCGCTCGACGACCAGAAGGCACCCACGACGTACACCGCGACGTGGCAGGCGCCGAGCTCGACCGGCGGCCTCGACGTCCGGTACGAGTACCAGGTGCGGACCGGGTACTCCGACCCGACGCTCGGTCAGCCCAACCGGATCACGTGGACGGACTGGACCGCCTGGACGGCATCGGCCGACGGCGGCGCGACGGCGTCGACCGGCGCGCTCGCGATCCCGGGCGAGGTCCGGGCCGTCGGCGGCCGGGTCGAGGTCAGGGTCCGTTCCCTCAACGACCTCGGTCAGGGTCCCGACCGAATCGAGGCGGGCACCAACGTGCCGGCACCGACGCCCTGATGACGTACCACCCGCCCCGCCGGAGGGTCCGGCACGACGCCGGCCGCCCGTGATCCCGCACCACCCGAGGAGAAGACGCACGTGACGATGAGCCCCGAGCAGAGCGCCTGGTTCGCCGAGACCTTCGACGCGCTGGTCGCCAACGTGGGCCAGGCCGTCCTGGGCAAGGACCACACCGTGCGCCTCGCCCTGACGTGCATGCTCGCCGAGGGTCACCTGCTCCTCGAGGACGCGCCCGGTACCGGCAAGACGATGCTGGCCAAGGCGCTCGCGGCGACGGTCCAGGGGACGCACAGCCGGATCCAGTTCACGCCCGACCTGCTGCCCTCCGACGTCACCGGCGTGACGATCTACGACCAGAACACGCACCGGTTCGAGTTCCACCAAGGCCCCGTGTTCGCCTCCGTCGTGCTCGCCGACGAGATCAACCGCGCCTCGCCGAAGACGCAGTCGGCGCTGCTCGAGGTGATGGAGGAGTCCCGGGTGACCGTGGACAAGGTGTCCCACCCGGTGGGCCGGCCGTTCATGGTCATCGCGACCCAGAACCCCATCGAGCAGGCGGGCACGTACCGTCTGCCCGAGGCCCAGCTCGACCGCTTCCTCATGAAGACGTCGCTCGGCTACCCGGACCACGACTCGACCCTCGAGATCCTCGCGGGCTCGGCCGAGCGGGACCGCACGTCGCACCTCACCGCGAAGATCACCACGAGCGCCGTCGGGGAGATGGCCCAGCTCGCGTCGACCGTGCACGCGGACGCGGCGGTGCTCGACTACGTCGCGCGTCTGACGCAGGCCACGCGCGACGACGCGCAGACGTCGCTCGGCGCGAGCATGCGCGGTGCGCTCGCGCTCGTGCGCTGCGGCAAGGTCTGGGCGGCGTCGCAGGGCCGCGCGTACATCATCCCGGACGACATCAAGCTGCTGGTCGAGCCGGTGCTCGCGCACCGCGTCATCCTCGACACCGAGGCGGAGTTCGCCGGTGTCACCTCGACGCAGGTGGTCACCCGGATCCTCGCCGACACCGCTCCGCCGGCGGCCCGGGTCTGACGTGCGCCTGCTCCGACCCGTCGGGCGCGCCGTCGCCCGCGTCCTGCACCCCGTCTCGCCGTTCGGCTGGGCGGCGCTGGTCTGCGCCGTCGTGCTCGGCGTCGGCGGCTGGTGGCTGGGCTGGGTCGAGCTGACCGTGGTCGCGACCGCTGCTGCTGCGGCGGTCGCCGTCTCGGTCCTGCTGACGCTCGGCCGGTCCACGTACGCGGTCGACCTGGACCTGTCGGACAACCGCGTGACGGTCGGGCAGCGCGCCGTCGGCCGGCTCGTCGTGCGCAACACCTCCCGACGCCGCCTGCTGCCCGCGCAGATCGAGCTGCCCGTCGGCCGTGGGGCGGCCGACTTCCACCTCCCGTCCCTCGCCCCCGACGGGGTCCACGAGGACGTGTTCGCGATCCCGACGACGCGCCGCGCGGTCGTCGTCGTCGGGCCGGTGCGCTCCGTGCGGGGGGACCCGCTCGGTCTCGTCCGGCGGCGGGTGCGGTGGACGGACCCGGTCGACCTGTACGTCCACCCCGAGCTCGTCTCGCTGGCGGGCGCGGCGTCGGGCGTCCTGCGCGACCTCGAGGGGCAGGCCACCCGGGTGGTGTCCGACTCCGACATGTCGTTCCACGCGCTGCGCGACTACGTGCCCGGTGACGACCGGCGTCACATCCACTGGAAGACGTCGGCGCGCATCGGCACGCTCATGGTGCGGCAGTTCGAGGACACCCGCCGGACCCACACCGCGATCGCGCTGTCGACGTCGACCGACGACTACGCCAACGCCGACGAGTTCGAGCTGGCCGTCGCGGCGGCCGCCTCGATCGGTGTGCAGGCGCTGCGGGACGAGCGTGACCTCACGGTGCTGGCGGGCGAGGGCCCCCTGCGCACGGAGAACCCGCCGCGGCTGCTCGACGACTGCTCCGCCCTCGAGGCGTCCGGCGAGGGCCGCGGCAGCGACCGCCTCGCGCAGTGGGTCGCGCGCGAGGCCGCGGACGCCTCGGTCGCGATCCTCGTCACCGGGTCCGTGCCGGGACAGCGCGAGCTCCGCTCCTCGGCCGTGCACATCCCCGCGGGCGTGCGCACGCTCGTCCTGTCCTGCGTCCGCGGCGGCGAGGTGGAGGTCGCCTCGCACGGCGCGCTCTCGCTCGCCCAGGTCGGCTCGCTCACCGACCTGCCGCGCGTGCTGCGCCGGGTGGTGGCCGGATGACCGCGACCGCCCAGGC
>CAUQTR010000057.1:0-8550 GCA_963521045.1 uncultured Actinotalea sp. | reverse complement strand
GTGTCGGGGTGGTCGGAGGGCAGGAGCGTCGGGGCCGGGGCCGGCCCGCCGAGCAGGTTCTCGTGGGACATGCGGCCATCCTCTCCCGCGGTCCGGTGTGCTCGGTGCAGCCGCCCGGTGGACGGCTCGGTGCAGGCAGCTACCCGGTGCAGCTGCTCGGCGCCCGGCTCGCTGCGGCGTTCGGTGCGTGCGCATGCGCATGCAGGCACCGTGGCCGGTGGCTACAGTCGTCCCAGTGCGCCGCCGCCCCCCGCGCGCCCCCGCCCCGACGGAGTCACACTCATGATCGAGATCGCCATGTCCCCGGCGACGACGACGCTCACGATCGCGGGTGACCTCGACCTCGCCGAGCGCGACCAGTTCCCGGAGATCACGGCGCGCGTGACCGGGCTGCGGCGTCAGCTGCTCGTCGTCGACATGTGCCGCGTGACGTTCATGGACTCGACGGGCGCTGCGTTCCTCATCTCGCTCGCCGACTCCGGACGCAAGCGGGGTGGCGCCACGGTGCTGCGAGGCCTCGACGACCGCGAGCTGTTCGTCCTCGAGGTGTGCGGCGCGCTGCCGATGTTCCGCATCGACACCGAGCACGCGTGCCCGCCCGCCGAGAGCGCGAGCGCCTGACGCCTGCGCGTCCGCGCGTCTTCCGTCGGACCCTCTCCGTCAGGCCCTCCATCAGCCTCGGTCGTCCGTCACGCCCGGTCCTCGCTGAAGGGCGACGGGCGCACGCGCGCCCAGACGAGCTTGCCTGGCCCGGACGGACGCCAGCCCCAGTCGGCGAGCCGTTCCACGATCTGCATGCCGTAACCACCGACGCGCCCGTCGTGGCCGTCCGTCGTCACGGGCGGTGCCGGGTTCGCGTCCTCGACCTCGATCCGCAGCCCGTCGCCCGTGTCGAACAGCCGCAGGACGACGTGCCCCCACCCGTGCAGGACGGCGTTCGCGAGCAGCTCCGAGACGACGAGCTCGGCGCTCTTCACGTCCGGCAGGTCCCACGCCTCACACGTGCGCGCCACCGCGTGCCGCCCTCGCGCGATCGACGACGCCTCGCTGGGCATGGACCAGCGGCGCCGCCGCGGTCCGCCCTGGGGCGGCGCCGGGCCCTCGGAGACCGGCGCGGCGGCGTCCGACGACCCGGCCGGTGACGCGTCGACCTGCGGCGTCCCCACCGGCGTCCCCGCCGGTGTGCCCACCGGTGTCCCCGCCGGCGCCTCGACCGGTGTCGTCCCGAGAGGCGCCGCGACGCTGCCGGGGACACGGACCACGACCACGGCGATGTCGTCCTCCGGCCCGTCGGCGAGCTTGGCGAGCAGCTCCTCACCCACGCCCGCGGCGTCCGTCGACCCGATCCGTGACGTGGCGTCGACGAGAGCCGCCAGACCCTCGCGCAGCGTCCGGTCCCGCCGCTCGATGAGCCCGTCGGTGTAGAGGACCACGACGTCCCCGGGCCGCAGCTCGACCTCCCCGGTCGCCCGCTCCGTCAGGCCGAAGCCGACCATCGCACCACCGGCCTCCGCGAGCTGGACGACCGTGCCGTCGCGCGCGAGCAGCGGTGGGAGGTGCCCGGCGCGCGAGTACCGCAGCGTCCACCGGCCGTCGTCGGGCGCGGTGCTGCGCTCCATCGTCGCCAGCACGAGCGAGGCGGACCGCGTCACGCGCATGCCGGCGACGAGCTGGTCCACCCGGTCCAGCACGCGGCCCGGGGGCCCGCCGTCGAAGGCGTAGGCGCGCACGACCGACCGCAGCTGTCCCATGGCGGCCGCGGCCTCGACGTCGTGCCCCACGACGTCGCCGATCACGAGCGCGACGGCGCCCGGCGCGAGCTGCAGCACGTCGTACCAGTCGCCGCCCACCTGGGCGTGCCCCGAGCTCGGGGCGTAGTACGTCCACACGTCCAGCCCGGCGACGTCGGACTGCTCGGGCAGCATCGCGCGCTGGAGCGTCTCCGCGAGGCGGTGCTCACGCGCGTACAGCCGCACGTTGTCGATGGCCATGCCCACGCGTCGGACGACGAGGTAGAGCACGGTGAGGTCGTGCTCGTCGAGCGCCGCGAGGCCCGTTCCCCCGCGCGGGACCGTCACGAGCACGCCCTGGCTCCGCCGTCGCCCGGGCACCGTGTGCACGACGACGACCCGCGGGGCGTCCGGTCGCGCGCCGAGGCCGACGCCGAGGTGCGCCGCGAGCCACGCCGTCGTGGAGCCCGGGTGGTCGACGTCGAGCCGCAGCTCGAGGGGTCCCGGGTCGGTGCCGTCGAGCAGCGCCTGCACCGGGTCGGGAGGCGGCGGGCCGTCGACGACGTCCACGGGGCGCGGGCGGCGGGTCGGTGCGCTCTCGTGGAACCGCGGGTCGATGCCGTTGACGGGACGCAGGCCGTTGTCCGCGACGAAGAAGGCCGCCCAGTCGACGACCTCGGCGCGCAGCAGGGAGGCGATCTCCCGGAGCACGTACGGGTCGTCCAGGTCGGAGAGCAGGTCGGAGACTCTCGAGACCAGGGCGAGGCCGGAGCGGGCACGGCGCTCGACGGCGATGGACTCCCGCTGGGCGTCCGCGTGCCGCACCTGCTCGGTGACGTCGACCTGGATCCCGACCCAGTGCGTGACGGTGCCGTCGGCGGCGCGGACGGGCGAGATGGAGACCTGGTTCCAGAAGGCCGTGCCGTCCCGCCGGTAGTTGAGGACCGTCACCGTGGCCGGCCTGCCCTCGACGATCGCGCGGGTCATCCGCGCGGCCTCCTCGAGGTCCGTGCCGGGTCCGTGCAGCAGGTTGGGGTTCCGCCCGACGACCTCGTCGAGGCCGTAGCCGGTCGTCCGCGTGAAGGCCTCGTTGACCCAGACGATCGGGGCCCGGGCGGAGCGCGCGTCGGTGATGACGAACGAGACGTCGGTGTCCCGCAGGGCACGGTCCCGCACGTCGGCGAGGAGGTCGGTCGAGGCCTCCGGGGGCTCCCGGTTGACCATCACCGCCTCCGATCGTCTAGCGTTCGCACAGACGCTCCGCAGCCGCGCGCCCCGACCCCGGGGTGTGGGCGGTGGGGATGCCTGGAGGGAGCGACGTGCGAGACGGTAACAGCCTGACGCCGGACGGGCCCAGCGGGCCTGACGAAGCGCAGTCCGTCGAAGGGCCCGTCAGCCCGCAGGACGAGGACACCACCGGCGAGATCCCGACCGACGGCCGTGGTGAGCCGGCGTCGGTGCACGTCATCGTGCAGGACGGCCGCACGCGCATCGTCCTCTCCGGCGAGGTGGACGCCGATCTCGCGGCGGACCTCACCGAAGCCACGTCGGACGCGGAGGCCACGGGGCTGCCCATCGACATCGACGCGCAGCACGTCACGTTCATGGACTCGTCGGGCATCGCCTTCCTCGCCCGCATCGCCACGCGCTCGAACCAGAAGGTCCGCGTGCTGCGGGCCCCCGAGACGGTGCGCTTCCTCCTCCAGGTGACCCGGATCGGCGAGCTGCTCGAGCTCGTCGACGACGAGGCGCCCACAGAGCCGGGGCACGGCCTGCCGACGATCGGCCCGGGTGGCCGCTCGCCGCAGCCCGTCGCACCCGGCCCGGACGACGTCGCCTGACGCAGCGCGCCGCCCGGACGCAGCACACCCGCTCGCGATACCCAGCACGAACGACGAAGGCCGCCGCCCCTCGGGGACGGCGGCCTTCGTCGTGTCTCGGGCTGCTCGGCTCAGAGCTTGTGGCCCGCGGACCGCAGCTGCTGGCACGCCTCGACGATGCGCTGGGCCATGCCCGCCTCGGCGAGCTTGCCCCAGGCGCGCGGGTCGTACGCCTTCTTGTTGCCGACCTCACCGTCGATCTTGAGGACGCCGTCGTAGTTGCTGAACATGTGGCTGACGACCGGGCGCGTGAACGCGTACTGCGTGTCGGTGTCGATGTTCATCTTGATGACGCCGTTGTCGACGGCCTCGGAGATCTCGGCCTCGGTCGAGCCGGAGCCGCCGTGGAAGACGAGGTCGAACGGGTTCTCCTTGCCGATCGCGTCGCCGACCGCCTTCTGGATCTCGGCCAGGATCGACGGGCGCAGCTTGACGGCACCGGGCTTGTAGACGCCGTGCACGTTGCCGAACGTCAGGGCCGTGAGGTAGCGGCCCTTCTCGCCGGCGCCGAGCGCGCGGACCGTCGCGAGGCCGTCCTCGACCGTCGTGTAGAGCTTGTCGTTGATCTCGGCGGTGTGGCCGTCCTCCTCGCCACCGACGACCCCGACCTCGATCTCGAGGATCGTGCGGGCCGCCTGCGAGAGCTCGAGGAGCTCCTCGGCGATGACGAGGTTCTCGTCCAGCGGCACGGAGGACCCGTCCCACATGTGCGACTGGAAGGTGGGCAGGCCGCCGTTCTTGACCTGCTCGGCCTCGATCGCGAGGAGCGGGCGCACCCAGGAGTCGAGGTTCTGCTTCGCGCAGTGGTCCGTGTGCAGGGCGACCGTGATGCCGTAGCCCTTGGCGACCTCGGCCGCGTAGGCGGCGAGGGCGAGGGAGCCGGTCACGCGGTCCTTGACCGTCGAGCCGGCGGCGTACTCGGCGCCACCGACGGAGACCTGGATGATGCCGTCCGACTCGGCCTCGGCGAAGCCCTGGAGGGCGGCCGTGACCGTCTGGGACGAGGTGATGTTCACGGCGGGGTAGGCGAACTTGCCGGCCTTCGCCCGGTCGATCATCTCGGCGTAGACCTCGGGAGTGGCGATGGGCATGAAAGCTCCTGCTGGGTGGGGCGGTTGGTTTTCCTCCACATCGTGTCACGTCGGCGTCCCGGGGCGCCGGGACGTCCGGCCGGGGGGTCAGGCGTGCTGCACGATCCAGGTGTGCATCGCGATCGCGGCGGCCGCGCCCGCGTTGATCGACCTGGTCGACCCGAACTGACGGATGTGCAGCACGTCGACGCATGCGTTGCGGGCGGCGTCGGAGAGGCCCGTGGACTCCTGCCCGAAGAGGAGGACGCACGCGCGCGGGAGGGGGTAGCCCTCGAGCGGCACGGAGCCCGGGAGGTTGTCGACGCCGAGCAGCGGCAGGTCCCGCTCCCCCGCCCACGCGACGAGGTCCGCCACGTCCGGGTGGTGCAGCAGGTGCTGGTAGCGGTCCGTCACCATCGCCCCACGCCGGTTCCAGCGCCGCCGGCCGACGACGTGCACGGCCTCGGCGGCGAACGCGTTCGCCGTGCGCACGACCGAGCCGATGTTGAGGTCGTGCGCCCAGTTCTCGACCGCGACGTGGAAGGGGTGGCGGCGCACGTCGAGGTCCGCGACCACCGCCTCGACCGTCCAGTACCGGTAGCGGTCGACGACGTTGCGCCGGTCGCCGTGCTCGAGCAGCTCGGGGTCGTACCGCCGCATCCCGTCGACGTCGAGCGCGGGCCACGCGTCGCGCCCACCTGGCCACGGCCCGACACCGACGTCGAGCGGGCCGAGGTCGACCCCTGCGTCCTCGCCGCCGCGCGCGGCTGCGTCGGACGGCTCTGACGAACGCGGCGGCATCCCGCAAGTGTCCCCGACGCGAGAGGACCGACGTCTGAAGACGGCCGTCACTGCGGCCATGGCGCTCAGGGACCTCAGAACGGAGGTGGTGGGTAGAGGTCGACCACGACCCCCTCGGGCGGCGGAGCCGGGGGTGGAGCCGGGAGCCGCTCGTAGGCCGGCGGTCGTCGGTACGTCTGCCCTGTCGGCGAGCGCCAGACCGTGACCCCGTCCTCGCGGCGCCCGACGCCCCAGCCGGCGTGGGTCTTGGCGCGGTGGTGATGACGGCACAGCGCCTGGAGGTTCTCCGCCGTGGTCTGCGGCGGCTCGGCGGGGTCCGCCGCGCGGCCCTGCTCGTACGGCCGGACGTGGTCGACGTCGCAGCGCTCCGCCGAGAGCCGGCAGCCGGGGAAGGTGCACGTGCGGTCGCGGAGCACGACGGCGTCCCGTTGGGACTGGCTGGGGGCGTAGCGCCGTGTCCCGCGGGCCAGCGGGGCACCGGTCCAGCTGTCGACCAGCAGCGGCTGCCAGGTCGCACGTGACGCGATCCGTCGGGCCATCTCGGGCGGGATGGGTCCGTAGCCGTGGAGATCGGCCGGACCGTCGTCCAACCCGAGCAGGACCGCCGCGGAGGCCGTCACGGTCAGGTGCGGCCGGCGCCCCTGCCGGGTGCTCAGGGGCTCGCCGTCGGGCCGGACGCCGGCGTCCAACCAGGTGGTCGCGAGGTCGACCAGCGCGTCCGCCCGCCGCTCGTCCAGGCTGCGCTCGTCGTCGGCAGCGCGGTCGCCGGCCAGCGCGGTGAGCGTCGTGTGGATCGCCATCGCGTCGTCGGCCGGCAGGTAGGCGCTGAGCCACGCCATGGCGTCGGGCGCGGGCGTGACCTCCACGCGACGGCAGGCTCGTTGCCGCTCGTGCCGGTGGGCGGCGCCGTCGGGGTCCCGGCTGAGCTCCAGCCGGCGCAGGCGCGCCCGCAGCTGAGGTGCGGTGCATGCGCGGGCGCCCGGCAGCACGGCCTCGGCGACGCCACGAGCATCGTCCTCAGGCAGCCGCCCGAGCTCCTCGGCGAGGACCATCGCCCGCCGCACGTCGACATCACCCCGTTCGAGCGCGTCGGCGAGTGCCGGGACCCGCCGCGTCTCCAGCGCCAGGACCACCTTGGCCTCCGCCACCGGACGCGTCGTCGAGAGGCTCACCGCCACCTCCTCGGCGAGGAAGGCGCCGCGCGCACCGCGCCGGCGGGAGGCGAGCTCCGCGATCATCCGCGCCTGGCCCGCCGCGGCCCACGAGGCGACCCGCTCCCAGGCCGCCAGCCCTTCGATCAGCGTCGCCTCGTCCAGGTCGGCCGGCTCGAGCCCGAAGAGCCGCGCCGCCAGCCGCGGGCCGGGCACCGCGCCCTCGAGCTCCGCCGCGACCGGGTGCCGCACGGACCAGAGCCACGCATCCGTCACCTCGGCGAACGGGTCGGGAGCGGCGTCGGCACCCGCACCATCCGCAGAGGCGGAACCCACGGGTCCCGGCTCCGGAGGCGAGGAAGAGGAGGACATACCGTCACGTTACGGGCGACCACTGACACGCCCGGCGCAGCGGTGCGCTGTGGCTGTCGGCGATGCATGTCAGGAGGGGGATCCTCGGCTGCACCTGGCCGCACCGGAACGGGAGCAGCGACGTGCAGTGGTGGCATGGACCTTCCGAGTCCTCTTCCGCGCGCACGGCGCTCGGGGCGATCGGTGGGGGCGTCGAGCGTCTCGAGGAGCTGGGCGATGTCACGGTCCTGCCGCGCTCGTGCGGCGACGATCCCGGCAGCGGTGCCGAGATCGTCGTCCTCGTCCCGAGCAGGGAGCTCAGCGACGACGTCCGCGAGGTCCTCGAGTCCGACCCCTTCACGGTCGCGGTCAGCATCCACAACGTCTGACGGGGGTGCCGTTCAGCAGGCGGCCGACCGGGAGCCCATCACCATCCACCGGCCACCGGCCACCGGCCACCGCAGACCTCAACCCCGCCGCGCCCCGCGCCACGCCTGGACCGCGCGGAGCCGCGAGGAGGTGTGCAGCACGGAGCCCTCGTAGAGCCGCGCCCCCAGCGCGACGAACAGCACGGCCGTGACGAGCACGACGAGCGCCGCGAGCCAGGGCTCCCACGGCGCCGCGTTGCCGAGCACGACCCGCGCGGGCATGAGCAGCGGCGCCGTGAAGGGGATGTAGGACAGCGCGCGCTGCGTCGGCCCCGGCTCGATGGCGAACACGGCGGCGAAGAACGGCACGATGACGAGCACCTGCATGAACACCGTCGTGGCCTGGAGGTCCTCGACGCGTGACGCGAGCGCGCCCGCCCCGGCCCAGAGGCACGCGAGCATCACGAACCCCAGGAGGAAGAACACGACGAACCAGCCGGACGCACGCAGCACCTGGCCCAGCAGCTCGCCCTCCCCCGCGATCGTCGCGCCGAGCAGACCCGCCCCGACGACGACCACGATCTGCCCGACGGCCATGACGGTGTTGCCGACGACCTTCCCGGCGAGCAGCCAGCGCACCGGCAGCGCCGCGACCAGCAGCTCGACCACCCGGGACTGCTTCTCCTCCACCACGCTCTGCGCGATCGACATGCCGAACGTCAGCACCGACAGGTAGAAGAGGAACGCGAAGACGAGCACGAGCAGCTCGGGCGGCACGGAGCCCTCGGCCCGCGGCTCGAGGAGCGTCAGGGCCGGCGGTTCGGGATTCGTCAGCGCCGCCACGTCGGCCGGGGCCAGCCCTGCCTCGGCCGCGGCCTCCTCGACCCGCACCTCGCTCGCGGCCGCGCGGACCAGGACGTCGAGCTCGTAGGGCACCGACTCGGCGCCGAGCACGCGCAGCCCCACGACGTCGTCCCCGACGACCGCGCCCACCACGTCGCCGGAGCGCACGAGCCGCTCGACGTCCGCGATCTCGGCGTCGTCCTCGAGCTCGATCGGGAACAGGTCGGCAGCCGGCAGCCCGCCGGCCCCGAGGAGCTCGAGCGCCGGCGGCACCTCGCTGTCCGGGTCCTGCGCCTGGCGTCCCAGCTCGGCGGCCAGGGCGACGACGTCGCGCGCCGCGTAGCCCAGCACGGCGA
>CAUQTR010000056.1:0-8660 GCA_963521045.1 uncultured Actinotalea sp. | reverse complement strand
GCCTCACGCTTCGTGCACCTGCGCTCCCGCCTCCAGCTCCCGCTCGCGCGCCGCGCCACCGGCCTGCTCGACGGCCGGCACCGCTCGATCCTCCAGGGCCACGGCCAGGACTTCGACGACCTGTCCCTCTACAGCCCGGGCGACGACGTCGGTGACATCGACTGGAAGTCCAGCGCGCGCGCAGGGATCCCGGTCATCCGGCGCTTCCAGCGGCAGAGCAACCTCAGCCTGGTGCTCGCCGTGGACACCGGCCGGACCATGGCCGCGACGGCGGCCGGCGGCGAGCCCAAGGAGGACGTCGCGCTCGACGCGGCGACGCTGGTCGCCTACCTCGCCAAGGACCGCGGGGACCGGGTCGCCCTCGTGGCGGCCGACGAGGGCCGCATCACCCAGCTGCCCCCGCGCGGGGGGACCGCGCACCTCGAGCTGCTGCTGCGCACGGTCGAGCGCGCGATCGACGTCGACTCACCGCCGTCCGACGTCGGGCGGCTCCTCACGCGCGTCGGCGCGATCACCCGCCGGTCCCTCGTCGTGCTCATCACCGACGAGGCGAACCCCTCGCCCGAGCACCACGACGCGCTCAAGACGGTGTGCCTGCGCCACGAGGTGCTCGTCATCGCCGTCGCTGACGCTGACCCGTTCCAGCCTGCCCCGGGCACCACGCGCGACGTCGGCGACGGCTGGGCCGTGCCGGCCTGGCTCCAGGGCCGCCAGGACGTCGTCCGGGCCGCCGCCAAGGTCCGCGCCGAGCGCTCGGCCCGCCGCGCCACGATGCTGCGCCGCCTGCAGGTGCACGACGTCGTCGTCGGCCGCACGGACGACGTCGTGCCCGCGCTCATCTCCCTGCTCGACCGGAGCCACCGTGCCCGTCGATGAGCTCTACGACCCCGTCCTGTACTCGTGGTGGGTCACCGTCCTGGGCGTGGTCCTCGTCGCGCTGGCGGTCGCGTACGTGGTCTGGGCGGTGCGCTTCACCCGCCGTCGCCCCGAGCACGACGAGCCCCCGCCGCCCGCCCCACCGCGCCGGCTGGGCCCGTACGAGGACCCCTTCGCCGAGCTGCGCCCGGTGTACCTCGGCAAGGTCGACGCGCTCGAGCAGCGCTTCGTCGCGGGCGAGCTCGACGCCCGCGCCCTGCACCTCGAGCTGAGCGCCGTCGTGCGTGACTTCGGCACCGTGCGCCGCGGCGTCGACGCCCGGGTGCTGACCCTGAGCGAGCTGCGGCGGATCGAGGGCACCCGCCGGCTGGCCAACCTCATCGAGACGTACTACCGGCCGGCGTTCGCGCGCTACGGCTCGCTCGGTGCGTCCTCGGAGAAGGCGCTCGACGGCGCCCGGCGGGTGATCAGCCAGTGGTGACGTCGACGTCGTGGGGCATGGTCTGGCCGTGGGCGCTCGCCGTCGTCGTGCTCGCCGTCGCCGGCGCGGCCTTCTGGGCGTGGCGCACGCGGGGCACCGCCTCGGGGGCCGAGCGGTGGGTCGCGCACACCGCCGAGCTCGACGACCTGCCCGAGGTGCGGCGGGCGGTGCGTCAGTACGCGGTGCTGCGCGCGGTCACCGCGGGTGCGCTCGCCGTCGCCGTCCTCAGCGCCGCGGCGCTCGTCGCGCGGCCCGTGGACCGCGAGACGCGCACCGACACCTTCGGCACGCGCGACATCGTCCTGTGCCTCGACGTGTCCGGCTCGATGATCCCGTTCGACTCCGCGATCGTCTCGACGTTCCGCAAGCTCGTCGAGGGCTTCGACGGCGAGCGGATCGGCCTGTCGGTGTTCAACTCCACGTCCCGGACCGTCTTCCCGTTGACCGACGACTACGCCCTCGTGCTCGAGGAGCTCGAGATCGCCGAACGGGCCCTGATGTTCGACATCGAGGCCTTCGACCCGCTCGATCCGACGACGTGGGACGGCCTCGACCCGCTGCTCGAGTTCATCGCGGGCACCGAGGGCATCCCCGCGCAGGCCTCGCTCATCGGGGACGGTCTGGCGAGCTGCGCCCTGCTGTTCGACGAGCAGGCGACCGACCGGTCCCGCTCGATCATCCTCGCGACCGACAACGACCCGTACGGCGAGCCGGTGTACACGCTGCCGCAGGCCGTCGAGGTCGTCACCGACCGCGACGTCACGCTCTACGGCCTGTACGGGGGTGACGAGATCCTGCGCGGCTCGCCCCAGAACGAGGAGTTCACGACGGCGATCGAGGAGGCCGGCGGCAGCTCCTGGTTCGCCGAGGACACGAGCGCCGTGGCCGAGGTGATCCGGGACGTCACCCAGGAGCAGGCGGTCGCGACCGATGCCGAGCCGCAGCGGCTCGTGACGGACCGCCCGCTGCCCTGGTTCGCCGCCCTGGTCCTCAGCCTGCTCGTGTGGCTCGTGCTGCGACGGAGGCTGGACCGATGAGCCTGCGACCCCTCGTGCCCGTGTGGCTGCTCCTGCTCGTGCTCGTGCCCGTGCTGGTCGTCGCGGTGCGCGGCGCGGTCGCCGCCCGCGGGCCGCAGCGTCGCGCCTGGTTCACGCGCGCCGGGGTCGTCGTCGTCGTGGCGCTCATCGGGCTCGGCCCGTCGGTACCGAGGACGACGGACGAGCAGCTCGGGGTCGCCGTCGACGTCTTCTTCGTCGTCGACCGCACCGGGTCGATGGCCGCCGAGGACTGGTCCGCGGACCGGCTGCCCCGCCTGGACGGCATGCGCCACGACCTGCCCGCGATCGTCGCCGAGATCCCCGGCGCGCGGTACTCGATCATCGCCTGGGACAGCCAGGCGAGCCGCCAGCTGCCCCTGACGACGGACGCCGGCGCGGTGCGGACGTGGGCGTCGACAGCGCGCCAGGAGATCACGGACTTCTCGTCCGGGTCTCTGGTCGACCGGCCGCTCGAGCCCCTCCAGCGCGCGCTCGCGGGTGCGGCGGAACGCAATCCCGGCCACGTGCGCCTCGTGTTCTTCCTGTCCGACGGCGAGCAGACCACCGACGGCGAACCGGCGTCGTACGAGCCGCTCGCGGATCTGGTCGACGGCGGCGCGGTGCTGGGCTACGGCACGCCCGAGGGCGGCCCGATGCGCTCGTACGACGGGTCGCTCGAGCCGGACCCGGAGGCGCCCTACATCGTCGACGACGCGACGGGCACGGAGGCGGTCAGCCGGATCGACGAGGCGTCGCTGCAGGCGGTCGCCGAGCAGCTCGGCGTGGCGTACGCCCACCGCACCGGGCCGGACGCGGTCGCCCCCCTCGTCGCGGGTCTGGACCCGGCGGAGATCGCGTCCGACGGGCGCCGCGACGCGGAGCTGTGGGAGGCCGTGCTGTGGCCCCTCGCCCTGGTCGTCGTCGGCCTGCTGGGCCTCGAGGCCTGGACCACCGCCCGCGGCTGGATGCCGCTGCGTCGACGGAGGGCCTCATGATCACGCCGCTCGAGCACCGCCGTCGGGTGCGTCGCCGCTGGCTCCTGTGGGCGACCCTGCCTGTCTGGCTGACGGTCTTCGTGCTCGGGCTCCACCTCGCGTTCATGAACGTGGTGGCCGCGACGGCGCGGGGCCAGTACGGCGACGGGCAGATCGGCTCCGCGGCGATCGGCTTCACGTTCCTCAAGAGCACCGACCCCGTCGAGAAGTGGAAGGCGCCGTTCGGGCTCGGCACCACCTTCACCAAGGGCGAGGACCCCGAGCTGGGCGCGTTCTACCTGGCCGACGCGCTCGAGGTCGCCCCCGAGGACCCCGAGACGCGATGCATGGTCCTCATCAACTACTCGATCGCGCTCGAGCGCATGGGGGACACCGAGCTCGCCGACGCCCAGACACGCGCGGAGTGGGCCGAGGAGGCCCAGGGCTACGTCGACCAGGGGCAGCCCTACCCGCCCGGCGTCCCGTGGGGCGACGCGACGCCCGAGGAGATCCGCGCCGAGGGGCGCGAGTTCGCCGCGCTCGCGCAGCGGGACTTCGAGGCGGCGGCCGAGGCCCGCGCGGAGTGCGAGCCCGAGGGGCAGTCCGAGGAGGAGCAGCAGCAGAACGAGGAGTCCCAGGAGCGCCTCGAGGAGAAGCAGCAGCAGGCCGGAGAGGCCGAGGAGGAGCAGCAGGAGGAGCCGCAGCCCGACTCGGGCGCCGCCGAGGAGGAGAAGCGCCAGGAGGAGCTCGAGCAGCGCAACGAGGAGGCCCAGGCCGAGGCCGAGCGTCAGCGCCAGCAGGAGCAAGGCGGCGGCGGTGGCGGCGAGACCAAGAACTGGTGAGCGCGGTCAGCCGGTGAAGACCGAGGCGTTCTCCGGCCACTCGCCGGAACGGCGGAACTCGCGCCAGGCCTTCGCCGTCACGACCCCTGCCATCCGGGGGCGGTCGTCCCGGCCGTCGATGAACCAGCCGTCGGGGTCGTCGACCGGGATGACGAGGACACCGCGTCCGGGGTCCTGCTCGTCGATGCCGTAGTCGTACCGTGCCTGCCGGTCGTCTGCGTGGAGGCGGACGGCGAATGCTCGTGCGGCCATCGACTCAGTGGCCGGAGGAGCCGTAGCCGGCGATCCAGGGCAGGGCGAGCACCTCGTCGACCCGCCCGTCGATCAGCAGCAGCGCGAGGCGCACCCGCTCCTCGCGCGGCAGGCCCCGCAGATGCCGCTCGGTGCCCGGGTCCGCCTCCACGTCCTCGACGACGGTCAGGTCCGCGAAGAGCTCGAGGTTCCAGCCGCTCTCGTGCGTCACCGAGACGCACGCGGCGGGCTCGCCCGGGTAGCCGTTCAGGTCGTCCAGCAGCCGTTCGACAGCCTCTCTGGAGACGTCCTCGATCTCTCGGGCTTGCACGTCCGTCAGCCAGGCGTTCAGCGCGAGCCGCCCGCCTGACCGCGGCCCTCGGCGAGCAGCTCGGCCAGCTCGGTCAGCTGGCTGACGATCTCCTCCCGCGCCGACGTGTCGGGCAGCTCGGTGCGCCCGACGTCCGGCAGGCGCTGCGCCAGCCGGACGAGCTCGGCGAGCTGGTCCGCCGGCATCTCCTCGAGGTCGAGGGCGCCGAGGTTGTTGTCGGCGACCTCGCGCAACCCTCGGACCAGGCCGGGGTGCTCCGCGCGCTGCGCGAGAGCCTCCAGCGTCCAGTAGAAGACCGACGACGACGCATTCCACTCGCGTCCGTCAGGGAGGAGCACCAGCCCGGCCATCTCGCTACCGCGCCCGGCCGCTAGAGCCGGCCCCCTTCGGAGGTGCGCACCGCCCCTGCCGGCAGTCGGCCAGCTGCCTCGGCGGCGTCCCACCAGGACCACCAGTCGAGGAGCTCGATCCGGCCCTCCCGACGCCGCATGACGATGCGATCCAGCTGGAACGTCAGGCACGCCTCGGCATCGATCGCCTCACTCAGCCGGATGGCCGCCAGGCCGAGCGCCGGGTAGGCGGTGACGTAGTCGTCGCGGTCGGTCGCCTTGTTGTCGACGTAGAACGTCACCCGCGCAGTCGCGGGCACGCCGAGCAGCTCCGAGTAGATCTCGGCGGAGACAGGGCTCGTCAGCTCGGAGACCGACGCCGAGAGCACGCCCGACGGCACCCCCAGCTCGGCTGCGGCGCCCTCGACGAGGGGGCCGAGCGCGCTGCGGACCGCCGCCACGTCCCGGCTTGTGGCGATCGCCATCGGGTAGTCGAACATCGGGTGGCTCATCCTTCTCTCGGCGGGGCGACGGCGGTCACGGGAAGAAGTTGATGACCTCACCGTTCCGCACGACGATGACCTCCTTGAGGCCCTCGATCGGCCAGCCGAACTGCTCGCGGAGCCGACCGAGGTCCACGGAGCTGTCGTCGAGGTTGAGCACCACGCGCTCCGTCTGCCCGCTTCGGACCTTGTCACCGACACGATCCCAGATGTTGCGGGCGTTGCCGGTGGTCGGAGCGAAGTTGTCGAAGACCCGACCCTCGATTCGATAGTCCGGGTTCTTCGCACCGGGCACGGAGGGGTTCTGCTCCACGTGGTAGCCGTGCTGAGCGAGGGTCTGCGCGGACTCGTTCTCGCGCGTCAGCGCGAGCCGGTTCTCCGGGGACTCGTTTTGCCGGACCGGCGTGGGCGGACCGTCGGGGCTGGCGTCCGGGTCGGGGGTGCGGGACGGCCCGGTCTGGTCGGGTCCCTTTCCCGGCGTCGGGTCGGGCCCCTTGCCGGAGGACCCGCCGCCCGGCCTCGCCGAGCGCAGCTTGTCGCCGAGGCTGCGGATGGCCGCCTTGAGGGCGTCGATCAGCTCGCCGAGCGCGCGCGCGGAGTCGATCACCCCGGTGACCTTGGACCCGACCCGGGCGGCCAGGGACGAGACGCGGGTGGCGACCTGGGAGATCACCCAGGGCGTGCCCAGGCCGAGGGTGAAGACGATCTGCGCGGCCCAGGAGATCGCCGCGCCGACGATCTCGGCCAGCGCGTCACGGACCAGGTCGTGGACGACCTGCACGATCGTCGAGCACGTCCGCAGGCTGTTCGCGACCGCCGTGGAGGACCCCGAGATCCCGCGCATGTGCTCGGCGAAGTCTGACGCGTACCGGGCGTAGGCCTCGATGCCCTGCCCGCGCATGCCCTCCAGATCGGCCGCGACCAGGTGGTCCAGGTCTCCCGCCGCCGACGTCATCTGCGAGGAGATGTTGTCCCACGTCCCGGCGAACCCCAGCACCGCACCCGCGTCACCGGTCAGGTCGTTGAGCCAGCCCTTGAGCGGCTCCACGTGCTCCATCAGCCAGCCCAGGCCCGCCGCGATCAGCTGCCCCAGCGGGTCCATCACCGCCGCAGCCGTGTCGAGCACGGTGGACAGCCCGGCCAACCCCGCCGCGAGCCAGTCCTCGGACTCGATCGCCCGCGACAGGTCGTACAACGACTCCAGCAGCATCGTCCCGCCCAGGGCCGACGACGTGTCGACCGGCGCCTCGACTAACGGGTTGGTGGTCATCCGAGCGCTCCCGCGATGGAGTCCAGCCGGGTCCGCACACCGTCGTCGGTCGCCCGGTAGTCCGCCGCCATCGCCGTCACCCCGTCAGCCATCGCCTCCAGCGTGTCCCGCGCCGCACCGATCGCCTCACCGGTCTGCACCTCGGCCGAGTTCACGAACCCCGGCAGAAATGCGCACAGCACCCCGAACGCGCCGTCGTGCAGATCCACCTGGTTCGCCGCGTCCTGCGCCAGCGCCACCGCATCGGAGACCATCGACAACCGCGAACCATGCGCGGCCAGCACCTCGGTATCGACCTCGAACTCACTCATCGGGCCCCCGGAGAGTCGTGACTGACGCAGACTTTATCCGGCGTTGACCGGGCACTGCCATCACTCGTCCAGGTGCACACGGGACCGTCACAGAACCCGACAGAACCGGTACGCACCCGTCAGCAGGAGAAGTGGTGCGCGGCGTCCGGCCAGGCGCCGGTCGCCTCGAACGTGCGCCGAGCCTTGTGCGCGACGGCGGCCGCCTGCCGGCCGATCATCGGGTCGCCGGGCCGCCCCTCCAGGTAGCTCGACGCGGCGTCGTCGACCGGGATCACCACGACCCCGCGGACCGCGTCGGGCCCGTCGCCGAACGCGTACGAGACCGTGGCCGGGGCGCCTGGCGCGGCCGGGGACTCGGCGACCTTGCGGCCCCAGACGCTCGGCACCTCAGCCCCAGACCAGGCCCTGGCCCGGCTCCTCGAGCACCGCGGCGACGTCGGCGAGGAAGCGGGAGCCCAGGCCACCGTCGACCAGGCGGTGGTCGAAGGACAGCGCGAGCTGCGTCACGTGGCGCACCTTGATCTTCCCCTTGTGCACCCACGGCTGCTGGCGGATGGCACCGAACGCGAGGATGGCGGACTCGCCGGGGTTGAGGATCGGGGTGCCCGTGTCGATCCCGAAGACCCCGACGTTGGTGATCGTGATGGTGCCGTCGCTCATGTCGACCGGCTGGGTCTTCCCGGCGCGGGCCGTCGCGGTGAGATCGGCGAGCGCGAGGGCGAGCTCGCGCAGGCCGAGCCGGTGCGCGTCCTTGATGTTCGGCACGATGAGCCCGCGCGGCGTCTGGGCCGCGATGCCGAGGTTGACGTAGTGCTTGTAGACGATCTCCTGCGTCTCGTCGACCCACGAGGCGTTGACCTCGGGGTGCCGGCGCACGGCCAGGAGCAGTGCCTTCATCGCGACGAGCAGGGGCGTGACGCGCACGTCGGCGAACTCGCGGTCGGCCCGCAGCCGCTCGACCAGCCGCATGGTCTTGGTGACGTCGACCGTGTGGAACACGGAGACGTGCGGGGCGGTGAAGGCGCTGGCGACCATGGCCTCGGCGGTGCGCTTGCGCACCGAGCGGACCGGCACCCGGGTCGCCCGGCCGTCCGCCGTGACCGTGCCGGATGCGAGCCACGGCTGGTCGTCGGTCGCGTACGTGGCGAGCGGCTTGACCTCGTTCGCCGTCGACCGGGCGAGCACGTCCTCGCGCGTGACGATGCCGCCCGGGCCGGTGGGCCGGACCGTCGCGAGGTCGACGTTGAGGTCGCGCGCGAGCTTGCGCACCGGCGGCTTCGCCAGGATGCGACGCGACTCCTCGTTGCGGCCCGCGGCGTCCTGAGGGGTGGCCGGTGCGACAGCCGGGGCGGGGTCCTGGGCGGCCGGGGTGGCGGGGGCCTCGGCCGAGAGGGCCGGGGTGGCGTCGGCCGTCACGCGGCGCGGGCGCCGGGTCGCGCTCTGGCCCGTGACCCCGTAGCCGACGAGCACCGCCC
>CAUQTR010000055.1:0-8691 GCA_963521045.1 uncultured Actinotalea sp. | reverse complement strand
AGGGTTGCCCGGCCGTCCGCCCTGCGGGCCCGGTCGCCCGACCGCACGCCGCGGTCGGCCGGTAGCGTGACGCCCGTGGATCGGATCGCGGTGCTCTCGGACGTGCACGGCAACATGACGGCATTCGACGCGGTGCTCGCCGACATCGACCGCCGCGGCATCACCACGGTCCTCAACCTCGGCGACGTCGCCGGCAAGGGACCGCGCGGCTCGGCCGCCGTCGCGCGGACGCGCGAGCGGTGCGCCGTGACGGTCCGCGGCAACTGGGACGACTTCCTGCCGCGCCCCGACCCGGGCAAGAACGAGGCGTCGGTGTGGTGGTACGAGGAGCTGACGGCCGACGACCGGGCGTGGCTGCTCGCCCTGCCGCTCGTGCACGACCTCGTGCTCAGCGGTCGGCGCGTGCGCTTCGTGCACGCCTCGGCCGACAGCGTCTACACGCGCGTGCGCCGGGAGCACACGGCTGAGGAGTTCGACGGCATGTTCGCGACGACCGAGCTGACCGGCCCCGGGCCCGCGCCCTCCGTGGTGGTCTACGGCGACGTGCACGACGCCTACGTCGAGACCGTCGAGGGCCGCACGCTGGTCAACGTGGGCAGCGCGGGCAACCCGCTCGACGAGCCGGTCCCGTCCTACGTCGTCCTCGAGGGCGTCCTCGACGGCACGCAGCAGGACCCGTTCGCGATCCAGGTGGTGCGGGTCCCGTACGACGTGGAGGCCGAGATCGAGGTGGCGCGGGCCGCCGGCATGCCCGCGCTCGAGGCCTGGGCGATCGAGCTGCGGACCGCCGTGTTCCGCGGGCTGCACGCCGCGCGGGGGATGGTCGCCGACCCGCCCGTGACGTGACGGCCGGCCACCGGTGGGACCCGGCCGCGCTGGTTTGACCCCCGGCAACCCGTTCCGTACTCTAGGACGTCGGCGCGTCTAGACGCGCAGGGTTGTGCGTGCCCCCAGACCGGTGTGCTGAGCATCTCGGCCACACCTCGGCTGCGCGCGGCGCCTCACAAGGCACGAACGACACGCAGGAACGTGCACGCGACTGACGTGCGACCGAGAACGAGTAGAGATGAGCCGCAACGTGGTGTACGCGATCGTCAAGGCTGGTGGCCGCCAGGAGAAGGTTGCGGTCGGGGACGTCGTCGTCGTCGACCGTCTGAAGGGCGACGCCGGTGCGACGGTGCAGCTGCCCGCACTCCTGCTCGTGGACGGGGAGAAGGTGACCTCGGACGCCGCCACGCTGGCCGGTGTGAAGGTCACGGCGGAGATCGTGCGGGACGAGAAGGGCCCGAAGATCGACATCCTCAAGTACAAGAACAAGACGGGCTACCGCAAGCGCATGGGTCACCGTCAGAAGCTGACCCGCCTGAAGGTCACCGCGATCAAGTGAGCCCGGACGGCCGCCCTCCCGGGGCTGCGGCCGACCACCCTCCCACCCGTCACACGCTCAGCACGAAAGCAGGTCAGTCATGGCACACAAGAAGGGCGCCAGCTCCTCGCGGAACGGCCGCGACTCGAACGCGCAGCGCCTCGGCGTCAAGCGCTTCGGCGGTCAGCTCGTCAACGCGGGCACGATCATCGTCCGGCAGCGCGGCACGCACTTCCACCCCGGCATCAACGTGGGCCGTGGCGGCGACGACACGCTGTTCGCCCTGACCGCCGGCGCCGTGCAGTTCGGTGTGCGCCGTGGCCGCAAGGTCATCGACATCGTCACGGCCGACGCCTGACGCAGAGCTCGTCACGCGAAGGGGCGCACCGGGGAACGGTGCGCCCCTTCGTGCGTCCGACACGACCTGACGATCCGCTCCACCTGCTCCACCTCCTGAGAGGAGAACGCCGTGGCTTCGTTCGTCGACCGCGTCGTCCTGCACGCGACGGGAGGTGACGGCGGCCACGGGTGCGCCTCCATCCGCCGTGAGAAGTTCAAGCCCCTGGCCGGGCCCGACGGCGGCAACGGGGGTGACGGCGGCGACGTCGTGCTCGAGGTCGACCACCAGGTCACGACCCTCCTCGACTACCACCACTCGCCGCACCGGCACGCACCCTCGGGCACGCAGGGCATGGGCGACGACCGGCAGGGCGCGACCGGGCAGGACCTCGTCCTCAAGGTGCCCGACGGCACCGTCGTCAAGGGCACGGACGGCGAGGTCCTCGCCGACCTCGTCGGCCACGGCGCGCGATTCGTCGTCGCCCCCGGCGGTCGGGGCGGCCTCGGCAACGCCGCGCTCTCGTCGCCGCGCCGCAAGGCGCCGGGCTTCGCGCTGCTGGGGGAGCCGGGCGAGAGCCGCGACGTCGTGCTCGAGCTCAAGACGATCGCCGACGTCGCGCTCGTCGGCTACCCGAGCGCCGGGAAGTCGAGCCTCGTCGCGGCGATCTCGGCGGCGCGGCCCAAGATCGCGGACTACCCGTTCACCACGCTGGTGCCGAACCTCGGCGTCGTGCAGGCGGGCTCGGCCCGCTTCACCGTGGCGGACGTGCCCGGGCTCATCCCGGGCGCGAGCCAGGGCAAGGGCCTCGGGCTGGAGTTCCTGCGCCACATCGAGCGGTGCGCCGTCCTCGTGCACGTGCTCGACTGCGCGACGCTCGAGCCCGACCGTGACCCGATCAGCGACCTCGACGTCATCGAGGCCGAGCTCGCCACGTACGCGGGCGACCTGGAGATCCGCGGCGGCGAGGTGCCCCTGACCGAGCGCCCGCGGATCGTCGTGCTCAACAAGATCGACGTCCCCGAGGCGCGTGAGCTCGCCGAGATGGTGCGCCCTGAGCTCGAGGAGCGCGGCCTGCGCGTGCTTGAGATCTCCACCGCGAGCCACGAGGGCCTGCGGCCGCTGACGTTCGCCCTCGCCGAGTTCGTCGCGCAGGCTCGTGCCGCCGCGGCGACGGTCGAGCCGGCGCGGATCGTGCTGCGCCCCAAGGCCGTGGACGACGCCGGCTTCACCGTGACCCGCAAGGAGAGCGGCGGCCGGGTCTGGTTCCACGTCCTGGGCTCGAAGCCGCAGCGCTGGGTGCGCCAGACCGACTTCACCAACGACGAGGCGGTCGGCTACCTCGCGGACCGGCTCGCCCGGCTCGGCGTCGAGGAGCGGCTCTTCGCCGAGGGCGCGACCCCCGGCGCCGAGGTGGTCATCGGGCCCGAGTCGGACGCCGTCGTGTTCGACTGGGAGCCGACGCTGCTCACGGGCTCGGAGCTGCTGGGCGGACCGCGCGGCACGGACCTGCGTCTGGAGGACCAGTCGCGGCCGACCCGCTCGTCCAAGCGTGAGCAGTACAAGGAGCGGATGGACGCGAAGGCCGAGGCGCGCACCGAGCTGTGGACCGAGCGCGAGGCCGGGCACTGGTCGGACCCGACGAAGGACGAGTGAGCGCAGGTGGGCGCCGGTAGGAGCACGCAGGCGGCGGGCACGTCGACCGATCGCGCGCACGTCGCGACGGCGGCCCGCGTCGTCGTGAAGATCGGCTCGTCGTCCCTCACCGGGGCCGACGGGCACCTCGACGTCGACGCGCTGCGGGCGCTCGTCGCGGTGCTCGCGCAGCGGCGGGCCGCCGGCGGCCAGGTCGTGCTGGTGACGTCCGGGGCGATCGCGGCGGGGCTCGCGCCCCTCGGGCTCTCGTCCCGACCCCGTGATCTGGCCACCGCGCAGGCGACGGCGTCGGTGGGCCAGGGCCTCCTGGTCGCCCGCTACACCGAGGCCTTCGCGGCGCACGGCCTGCGGGTGGGGCAGGTCCTGCTGACCGCCGAGGACACGGTGCGCCGCGGCCACTACCGCAACGCGCAGCGCGCACTGGAGCGCCTGCTCGGCCTCGGCGTCGTGCCGATCGTCAACGAGAACGACACCGTGGCGACGGACGAGATCCGGTTCGGGGACAACGACCGGCTCGCCGCCCTCGTCTCGCACCTCGTGCGGGCCGACGCGATGGTGCTGCTCACCGACGTGGACGCCCTCTACGACGGGCCGCCGTCGCGACCGAGTTCCCGCCGCATCGCCGAGGTGCGTGGACCCGCCGACCTCGAGGGGGTCGACGTCAGCGTGCGGGGGAGCGCCGTCGGCACGGGCGGGATGGTCACCAAGCTGGCCTCAGTCCGGATCGCGACCGGCTCGGGCGTGCCCGTGGTCCTCACCTCCGCCGTCCAGGCGGCGGCGGCCCTCGCCGGGGAGCCGGTCGGGACGTGGTTCGCGGCCACGGGCAGGCGCCGGTCCACGCGCATGCTCTGGCTCGAGCACGCCGCGACGACGCAGGGTCGTCTCGTGCTCGACGACGGCGCGGTGCGGGCAGTCGTCGACCGCCGCACGTCCCTCCTGCCGGCGGGGATCACCGCCGTCGAGGGCGACTTCGAGGCCGGCGACCCGGTCGAGCTGGTCACCCCCGACGGCTCCGTCGTCGCCCGGGGGCTCGTCGCGTTCGGCTCCGCCGAGCTGCCCGACCTCCTCGGCCGCTCGACGCACGAGCTGCGCGAGCGGCTCGGCGCGGGGTACGACCGGGAGATCGTGCACCGCGACGACATCGTGCTCGTCGCCCGGCGCTGACGGAACCCGGCGCCGCCCGCTGCTCGACTCGGCGCCGCGCGCTGCTCACGGGTGGCGATGCCGCGGCTCACAGGTAGCGGCGCAGCGACGCCAGGTCGTGCGCGTCGACGAGGAGGCCGTCGTCCGTCCGGACCCACCACGCGCCGGTCTCGTGCCGCTCCTCTCGGGTCGCGAACCGGTAGTGGTAGAGGCGCGCGCGGACCCAGCGCGGCGGTGCGCCGTCGAAGGGGTCGCGCCGCAGCAGGCGCAGGGTCGGCGCGTCGGCCTCGAGCAGCCGGGCGAGGAACGGGACGAACCAGCGCAGCTGGCCGGCCGAGCCGAGCGCGAGGAACCACATCAGCCAGTCGAGGCGCAGGTGGTACGGCGCGTACTGGCGCGGCACGCGGCGCACGTCCCCGGGCTTGCCCCGGAACTCGTACTCGCGCCACGCGGCGCCCGGCCCGGGGTCGGCGTCCAGCGTGCCCTCCACGACCACCTCGACGCGGCGGCGCGTGATGCTGCCGAAGGCGCCGTAGGCGTTGACGAGGTGCCAGGCGTTGAACGAGGCGTTCATCAGTTGGTGGCGGGAGAGCAGGTTGCGCAGCGGGTGCCGGCTCAGCACCAGGAGCCACACGCTGACCCCCAGGACGACGACGACGAACCACAGCGGCGTCGGTCCGACCGCCGCGGCCCCGCCAGCCGCCTCGACCTCGAGTCCGGCGAGCCCGAGCGCCCACGCGAGGGACCGGTCGTCGACCGCGGCGAGGGCCAGCACGATGGTCAGCCAGTTCAGCCAGGCGAAGTTCCCGGAGAGGACCAGCCACGCCTGGGTCACCACCATCACGGCCGCGCCGGCGCTCGCGACGGGCCCGGGGACGAGGAGCAGGAACGGGACGGCGAGCTGCGTGACGTGGTTGGCGGCGACCTCGACGCGGTGCAGCGGCCGGGGGAGCAGGTGGAACCACCGGCTCAAGGCGTTCGGCATGGGCTGCGTCTCGTGGTGGTAGTGGAGCGCCGTGAGGTCGCGCCACGCGGGGTCGCCGCGCCACTTGATCAGACCCGCTCCGAGCTCGAGGCGGAACACCAGCCACCACAGGAGCGCGAGGACCGGCAGCGGGGGAGCGACGCGGTCCGAGCCGAGGAGCGCCGCGAGGAAGCCGGCCTCCAGGAGCAGCGACTCCCAGCCGAACCCGTAGAAGGTCTGGCCGACGTTGACGACCGACAGGTAGAGGCCGAAGAGCGCGAGGAAGACCAGCATCGGCACCCACGGTGGCCCCTGCTGCGGCAGCCCGACGACCACGCTCGCCGCGAGCGCGATGCCGAGCCAGGCCACGGCGACCACGAGCCGGTCGGAGTACCAGCGGTGGAACAGGCTCGGGGCGCGCCGCCAGGGCACGCGTGCCACGAAATCCGGAACGGGCAGGAGTCCGTGCGCGCCGAGCAGGGGACGGAACTGGCGCAGCACGGCCACGAACGCGAGGAGGTAGACGGCCGCCACGCCACGCTGCACGACGGCGCGGGCGAACGTCCGGCCCTCGGCGTCGAACCACCCGAGGTCGAGCCCCGCCAGGTCGAGCCCCTCCACCCGGCACCTCCTGACGTCCCGGTCCTCCCGACGCTACGACGACGCGCGCGCCCGTGCCGGACGGGACGCCCCCGGACGGGCCGACGAGGGGGCCGACGTGCCGCCGTATTCTGCGGGCATGACCTCGCTCACGACGCCCACCAGCCCGTCGAGAACGCCGGACGCGCCGCGGCCGGACGTCGACGAGGCGGTCCGTGCGGTCGCCCGGCGGTCCCGGGTCGCGGCACGCGCGCTCGCCACGGCCACGCGCTCGACGAAGGACGCCGCTCTGCGGGCGATGGCGGACACGCTCGTGGCAGCCGCCCCCGAGATCGTCACCGCCAACGCCGTCGACCTCGAGCGGGGACGGGCGGCCGGGCTCTCGGCCGGGCTGCTCGACCGGCTCGCCCTGACCGTCGAGCGCGTCGCGGCGATCGCCGACGCCCTGCGTGAGCTCGCGGCGCTGCCGGACCCGGTCGGGGAGGTGGTGCGCGGGCAGACCCTGCCCAACGGGCTGCAGCTGCGGCAGGTGCGCGTGCCGATGGGTGTCGTCGGCATGATCTACGAGGCCCGGCCGAACGTCACCGTCGACGCCGCCGGCCTCGCCCTCAAGAGCGGGAACGCCGCGATCCTGCGCGGCGGGTCCGCGGCGTCGAGCTCCAACACCGTGGTCGTCGAGGTGCTGCGTCGCGCGCTCACGTCGGTGGGGCTCCCCGCGGACGCGGTGCAGTCGATCGACGAGCACGGTCGCGAGGGCGCGGTCGCGCTGATGCACGCACGCGGGCTCGTCGACCTCCTCATCCCGCGGGGCGGCGCGGACCTCATCCAGACGGTCGTGCGCGAGGCCACCGTCCCCGTGGTGGAGACCGGGGTGGGCAACTGCCACGTCTACGTCGACGCGGCGGCGGACCCGGCGATGGCCCTGCCCATCCTCATGAACTCGAAGACCCAGCGCGTCGGGGTCTGCAACGCCGCCGAGACGCTGCTCGTGCACGCTCAGGCCGCACCCGTCTTCCTGCCGTCCGCGCTCGCGGCGCTCGCCGGGGCGGGCGTCGTCGTGCACGGGGACGAGCGCACGTCCGCCCTCGCGCCCGAGGGTGTGGACGTCGTGCCCGCGACGGACGAGGACTGGGCCACGGAGTACCTCTCGCTCGACCTCGCGGTGCGGGTCGTGGACTCCATCGACGAGGCCCTCGAGCACATCCGCACCTGGTCCTCGGGCCACACCGAGGCCATCGTCACGGGCGACCTCGCGGCGTCCCGTCGCTTCGTCGCGGAGGTCGACTCGGCGGCCGTGATGGTCAACGCCTCGACACGGTTCACGGACGGCGGCCAGCTGGGGCTCGGGGCGGAGATCGGCATCTCCACGCAGAAGATGCACGCGCGCGGACCCATGGGCCTCGCGGAGCTCACGACGACCCGCTGGGTGGTCGAGGGAGACGGGCACGTCCGGCCCTGAGGATCACCCGTACGCCGCGGGTCCGGGGCCCGGGCTCGCGGACGGACGTGCGACACTGGATGCCCGCTCTCGCGCGCCGGCCGATGCTGCTGAGCGCCGCGCGGCGGCCGCCGGGGGCGCGACGACCCGGGCGGTGACGGACCGAGGACGACACGACCGCTGGAGGCCGACGTGCACGCTGCCCTGCTCGCCGCAGAGGAGACCGCCGAGACGGCCCAGGGCCTGGCGCCGGAGGCGTTCGGCCTCCTGGCCTTCGGGGCCCTGGTCGTGCTGCTCGCCGTCACGTACGCGTTCCGCAGCGTGGGCACCCGGCACTGACCGTGGTCGACCGGCGCCCCGGATGATCGGGGCGCTGCGGTCGGGGCCATCGGGCGCGGGCACGCCACCAGGGACATCCAGTACTCGGAGGACATGCAGGGGATGACTGACCAACGGCCCAGGATCGGGGTGATGGGCGGGACGTTCGACCCCATCCACCACGGCCACCTGGTCGCCGCGAGCGAGGCCGCCGCGGAGCTCCACCTCGACGAGGTCGTCTTCGTCCCGACCGGGCGTCCCTCCCTGAAGCAGGACCGCGAGGTCACCGCCGCGGAGCACCGCTACCTCATGACAGTCATCGCCACCGCCTCGAACCCGCGGTTCACCGTGAGCCGCGTCGACGTCGACCGGCCGGGCCTGACGTACACGGTCGACACGCTGCGCGACCTGCGCGCCGAGCGGCCGGACGCCGACCTGTTCTTCATCACCGGCGCGGACGCCATCGAGCAGATCTTCACGTGGAAGGACGTCGACACGCTCTGGACGATGGCGCACTTCGTCGCCGTGACCCGTCCCGGGCACACGATGACTCTCGCAGGGATCCCGGAGGGCGCGGTGACCCAGCTGGAGGTCCCGGCCCTCGCGATCTCGTCGACCGACTGCCGTCAGCGTGCGCACGCCGGCGAACCCGTCTGGTACCTGGTGCCCGACGGCGTCGTCCAGTACATCGCCAAGCACGATCTGTACCGGGGGCACGATGTCTGAGCAGACGCCCACGGAGTGGGGGGAGCGGCGTCGGCGGCGCGAGGAGGACCGTCTGCGCGCGCTCGCTGCGCAGCAGGCGGCTGAGCAGGCTGCACGGCAGGCGGCTGCGGAGGCGGGCGCGCACGCGGTGCGCGGGGCCGGAC
>CAUQTR010000054.1:0-8807 GCA_963521045.1 uncultured Actinotalea sp. | reverse complement strand
GCGGCACGGGCCGCGGCCCCCGGGCCGGGCTGCGCCGCCACGGTCAGAACAGCCGCGCGGCGACGTCGTCCATGCCGCGCAGCGCGTCGTAGTCGAGGACGAGGCAGGCGATGCCCCGGTCCTGCGCCAGCACGCGCGCCTGGGGCTTGATCTCCTGGGCGGCGAACACCCCGCGCACCGGGACGAGGTGCGGGTCACGGTTGAGGAGCTCGAGGTAGCGGGTCAGCTGCTCGACGCCGTCGATGTCGCCGCGGCGCTTGATCTCGACCGCGACCGTCCCGCCGCTCGCGTCGCGGGCCAGGATGTCGACCGGCCCGATCGCCGTGGGGTACTCACGCCGGACGAGGACGTGCCCGTCGCCCAGCACCTGGATCTGCTCGGCGAGCAGGGCCTGGAGGTGCGCCTCGACGCCGTCCTTGACCAGCCCCGGGTCGACGCCGAGGTCGTGCGCCGAGTCGTGCAGCACCTCGTGCAGGTCGATCTCGAGCCGGTCGTCGGACTTGGTGTGCTGCACGTGCCACACCTGGGTGACGCCGCGAGCGGCCGCCTCGGCGTCGGGCTCCACCACCGCGAGCGTGCACGGCGGGCTCATCCAGTTGAGGGGCTTGTAGGAGCCACCGTCCGAGTGCAGCAGGACGCTGCCGTCGGCCTTGACCACGAGCAGGCGCGTGGCGAGCGGCAGGTGGGCCGAGAGCCGCCCCGTGTACCGGGCCGCGCACGCCGCGACGACGAGCCGCATCAGATCACCCTCCCCACGGGCCGCGGGCCCGACTCCAGCCAGGACACCAGACCCGCGCAGGCCGGGGCCGACATGAGGAGCTCGAAGCGCTCGTCACCGTGCGCACAGTGGAGCAGCACCTGGGGCCTTCCCTCGTCGTCCGGCACGTCGACGGGCACGCGCTCCAGCAGTGTCAGCGTCGCCCGGGACCAGGACCGCACCGGACGCGGCGCCAGGGAGAGCGTGCGCCACCAGGCGAGCTGGGCCGTCCCGTACTGCGCGATCCCCGCCGTCCAGGGCCCGGTCGAGCCCTCACCGCGCAGCAGGCACCGGAAGGAGCCCACGCGTCGCGACAGCGTGCGCTGCCGCGACACGTACAGCGCCACCGGCACGACGGCGATCAGCAGGAGCGCAGCGACGCCGAGCAGGGCGACGAGCTGCTCCACGGCCGACGCGCCTCAGCGCCCGCTGGCCGGACCGCCGGCGTCCTCGGCGGTGTCGACGACGACCGTCACCTGGTTGCTGTCGACCGAGAGGAAGCCCGCGTCGATGCGCACCACGTGCTGGCTGCCGCCGTCGGCCGGCGTGATGCGCACGGTGCCGGGGCGCAGCACGGTCAGCACGGGCGAGTGACCCGGCAGGATGCCGATCTCACCGTCGGCGGCCGGTGCGCTGACCGAGCGGGCCTCGCCCGACCAGACGCTCCGGTCCGCCGCGACGAGGTCGACCTCGAGGTGCGCCACGTCAGCCGATCTCCTTCTGGATGCGCGCCCAGTTGCGCTCGAGGTCCTCGAGGCCACCGATGTTGAAGAAGGCCTGCTCGGCGATGTGGTCGAACTCGCCGTCCGCGATCTTCGTGAAGGCCTCGATGGTCTCGCTCATCGGCACCGTCGAGCCGGGCACGTTGGTGAACTGGGTCGCCATGTACGTGTTCTGCGAGAGGAACTGCTGGATGCGGCGCGCCCGCGAGACGACGATCTTGTCCTCCTCGGACAGCTCGTCGACACCGAGGATCGCGATGATGTCCTGCAGCTCCTTGTTGCGCTGGAGGATCTGCTTGACCCGGACGGCGGCCTCGTAGTGCGCCTGGCCCACGTAGCGGGGGTCGAGGATGCGGGACGTGGACGCGAGCGGGTCGACGGCCGGGTACAGGCCCCGGGACGCGATCTCGCGCGAGAGCTCGGTGGTGGCGTCGAGGTGCGCGAAGGTCGTCGCGGGCGCCGGGTCGGTGTAGTCGTCCGCCGGCACGTAGATCGCCTGCAGCGAGGTGATCGAGTGGCCGCGCGTCGAGGTGATCCGCTCCTGGAGCTGACCCATCTCGTCCGCGAGGTTGGGCTGGTAGCCGACCGCCGACGGCATCCGGCCGAGCAGCGTCGACACCTCGGAGCCGGCCTGCGTGAACCGGAAGATGTTGTCGATGAACAGCAGGACGTCCTGCTTCTGCACGTCGCGGAAGTACTCCGCCATCGTCAGCGCCGAGAGCGCGACCCGCAGACGCGTGCCCGGCGGCTCGTCCATCTGGCCGAACACCAGGGCGGTCTGCTTGATGACGCCGGACTCGGTCATCTCCTCGATGAGGTCGTTGCCCTCACGGGTGCGCTCACCCACGCCGGCGAACACCGAGACGCCCGAGTGGTTGTTCGCGACGCGGTAGATCATCTCCTGGATGAGGACCGTCTTGCCGACGCCGGCGCCACCGAACAGGCCGATCTTGCCGCCCTGGACGTAGGGCGTCAGCAGGTCGATGACCTTGATGCCGGTCTCGAACATCGTGGTCTTCGACTCGAGCTGGTCGAAGGCCGGGGGCTTGCGGTGGATGGGCCAGCGCTCGGTGATCTCGAGCTTCTCGCCCTCCTTGAGGTTGAGCACCTCACCGGTCACGTCGAACACGTGGCCCTTGGTGACGTCGCCCACGGGGACGCTGATCGGGGAGCCGGTGTCGCGCACGACCGATCCGCGCACCAGGCCGTCCGTCGGCTTCAGCGCGATGGCGCGCACGAGCGAGTCGCCCAGGTGCTGGGCCACCTCGAGGCGCAGCGTGAACGACGCCTCCGCCTCGCCCTGCGCGGCGAGGTCGATGTCGACCTCGAGCAGGTTGTAGATCTCGGGGATCGCGTCGGTCGGGAACTCGATGTCGACGACGGGGCCGATCACCCGGGCGACCCGACCCGTGCCGGTCCCGCCCGTGGCGGACGCCGCGGTGCCGGTGGTGGTGGCAGTCATGTCTCTCTCGCTTCGCTCGACCGGCGGGGTCGCCCCCGGCGGTGGTTGGTGCGTGTCATCAGTTCTGGCGCCGGCGTGACGCCGGCGGGTCGTGCTACGGGTGCAGCGGGCTCACGAGGCGGCCAGCGCGTCGGCGCCGGACACGATCTCGCTGATCTCCTGCGTGATCTCCGACTGGCGCGCCTGGTTCGCCAGCCGGGTGTAGGTGCGGATGAGCTCCTCGGCGTTCTCCGTGGCGGTGTGCATCGCGCGCTGCCGGTTGGCCAGCTCGGACGCCGCCGCCTGGAGCAGGAAGCTGTAGATGCGGCTCTGCACGTACCGCGGGAGCAGCGCGTCCAGGACCTCCTCGGGCGACGGCTCGAAGTCGTACAGCGGGAGCGGCTCGTCGCCCGGCTCGGCGACGCCCTCCACGACCTCGAGCGGCAGCATCCGCACGACGCGCGGCGTCTGCGTGACCATGTTGACGAACTGCGTGTAGACCACGTGCAGCTCGCCGACCCCACCCTCGGCCGGGTCCGCGAGGAACGCGCTGAGCAGCACGTCCGCGATCTCCTCCGCGATCTCCGCGGAGGGGGCGTCGGACGCCCCCGTCCACTGGCCCGAGAGCTCCCGGTGGCGGAACGAGTAGAACGAGACCGCACGCCGGCCGGTCACGTAGAGGGCGACCTCCTTGCCCTCCTCCGCGAGCCGCTGGATGAGCCGCTCGCCCTCACGCAGCACCGACGCCGAGTAGGCGCCGGCCATGCCGCGGTCGGCTGTGACGAGCAGGACCGCGACGCGCTTGACGTCGGGCCGCTCGGTGGTGAGCGGGTGGTCGACGCCGGCGTGCGTCGCCACCGCCGACACGGCCCGTGTCAGGGCGCGGGCGTACGGCGACGCCGCGGTCACCCGCGCCCGCGCCTTGCCGATGCGCGAGGCGGCGATGAGCTCCATCGCGCGGAAGATCTTCTTCAGCGACTGGGTCGACCGGATCCGCTGCCGGTAGACGCGCTGCTGACCCGCCACCTCAGCCCCGCTTCTGCTTGACGATCTGCTCCTGCTCGATGTCCGCCTCGAGGTCGCCCTCGACGGGGGCGTCGTTGACGACCGTGTCGCCCGACTGGAAGCCGCGTGCGAACTCGTCGACCGCCGCCTCGAGCTCGGCCTCGGTCTCCTTGCTCAGCTGGCCCGTCTCGCGGATCGTCGCCAGGACCTCACCGTGCCGGCGCAGGTGGTCGAGCATCTCGCGCTCGAACCGGCGCACGTCCGACAGCGCGATCTTGTCCAGCTTGCCCTTGGTGCCCGCCCAGATCGACGCGACCTGGTCCTCGACCGGGTACGGCGAGTACTGGGGCTGCTTGAGCAGCTCCATGAGGCGCGCACCCCGCGTCAGCTGCTGGCGCGATGCGGCGTCGAGGTCCGAGGCGAACATCGCGAACGCCTCGAGCGAGCGGTACTGGGCGAGGTCGATCTTCAGCGTGCCGGAGACGGCCTTCATCGCCTTGACCTGAGCGGAGCCACCGACGCGGGACACCGAGATGCCGACGTCGACGGCGGGCCGCTGGTCGGCGTTGAAGAGGTCCGACTGCAGGAAGATCTGGCCGTCGGTGATGGAGATGACGTTGGTCGGGATGTAGGCGGACACGTCGTTCGCCTTGGTCTCGATCATCGGCAGACCCGTCATCGACCCCGCACCCAGCTCGTCGTTGAGCTTGGCGCAGCGCTCGAGCAGACGGGAGTGCAGGTAGAAGACGTCACCGGGGTACGCCTCGCGGCCCGGCGGGCGACGCAGCAGCAGGGACACGGCGCGGTAGGCCTCGGCCTGCTTCGACAGGTCGTCGAAGATGATCAGGACGTGCTTGCCGGAGTACATCCAGTGCTGGCCGATGGCCGAGCCGGTGTAGGGCGCGAGGTACTTGAAGCCCGCCGGGTCCGACGCGGGGGCCGCGACGATCGTCGTGTACTCCATCGCGCCGGCGTCCTCGAGGGCACCTCGCACCGCGGCGATGGTCGAGCCCTTCTGGCCGATCGCGACGTAGATGCAGCGCACCTGCTTGGTCGGGTCGCCGGTCTCCCAGTTCGCCTTCTGGTTGATGATCGTGTCGATCGCGATCGCCGTCTTGCCGGTCTGGCGGTCGCCGATGATGAGCTGACGCTGGCCGCGGCCGATCGGGATCATCGCGTCGATCGCCTTGAGGCCCGTCTGGAGCGGCTCGTGCACGCTCTTGCGGGCCATGACGCCCGGCGCCTGGAGCTCGAGCGCGCGGCGGCCCTCGGTCGCCACCTCGCCCAGGCCGTCGATCGGCTTGCCGAGCGGGTCGACCACGCGGCCGAGGTAGCCGTCACCGATCGGCACGGAGAGCACCTCGCCCGTGCGCCGGACGACCTGGCCCTCCTCGATGCCGGTGAACTCGCCGAGGACGACGACACCGATCTCGCGGACGTCCAGGTTCAGCGCGAGGCCGAGCGTGCCGTCCTCGAACTCGAGCAGCTCGTTCGCCATCGCGCCCGGGAGGCCCTCGACCTGCGCGATGCCGTCGCCGGCCAGCGTGACGCGGCCGACCTCTTCGCGAACGGCACCCTGGGGCTCGTAGGACTTCACGAAGCTGTCCAGCGCAGCCCGGATCTCCTCGGGCCTGATCGTCAGCTCAGCCATGGTCTCTCTCCTGTCGTTGACCCCGTGCGGGGTCGTCTACGTCCTGCGCGGCCGCCGCGGGGGCGGCCCGTGATGGGGGGTCAGCCGGCCAGCCGGCGTCGTGCGTCGTCGAGGTGGGCGAGGACCGTCGAGTCGACGACCTCGTCGCCGACCTGGATCCGCATCCCGCCGACGACCTCGGGGTCCACGGACACGTTGAGCTGCACCGGACGGCCGTAGGTGCGCGCGAGCAGCGCCTCGAGGCGCTGCGTCTGCGCACCGGTCGGCGGGGCGGCGACGGTCACCGTCGCCACGAGCCGCTGGCGGCGCCGGGCGGCGAGCCGCCCGACCAGACCGAGGAGCGTCGAGACCGATCGTCCGCGCGGAGCGGCCGCGAGCCGCTCCACGGCCTGCAGCGTCACCGGGGCGACCTTGCCCTCGAGCAGGCGCCGGACGAGCGCAGCCCGGTCCTCGGGCTTCGCCGCACGGTCCGTGAGGGCACGGCGCAGGTCACGCTGGCCCACGAGCACGCGCTCGAACCGGAACACCTCGTCCTCGACCTGCTCGAGCTCGTCGGCGGCCTGCGCCGACGCGAGGAGCGTGTCGAACGCCGTCTCCTCGAGCGCCTCGACGAGGTCGCCCTCGGCCGCCCAGCGACTTCGGGCGAAGCCTGCGACGACCTCGACGACCCGCTGGTCGACCTTGCCGCCGAGCAGGCCCTGCACGAGGCCGGCCTTGTCGTCGGCGGCCCGCGAGGGGTCGCTGAGCGCACGACGCAGCGAGCCCGACGAGTCCAGCGCGTCGACGACCGCGAACAGCTGCGCCGCCAGCGCGGCCGCCTCGGTGCCGGCCGCACGCAGCACCGGCTCGAAGCCGGTGGCCACACGCTGGGCCGACGAGGCGCTGGTCCCCCGCATCAGCCCTCCTGGCGGGCGGCCACGGACGCGGAGGCGCCGGCCGCCGTGCTGGCCTCGAGGTCGTCGAGGAAGCGGTCGATGACCCGGGACTGGCGGGCGGAGTCCGCGAGGGACTCGCCGACGATCCGCGACGCGAGCTCGGTCGCGAGCGCGCCGACCTCGGCACGCAGCGAGACCGCGGCCTGCTGGCGCTCGGCCTCGATCTGACGCTGGGCGTTCTCGAGGATGCGCGCGGCGTCGTCGCTGGCCTTCTGGCGCAGCTCCGTGACGATCGTCGTCCCCTCGACGCGCGCCTCCTCGCGGATGCGCGCGGCCTCCGTCCGGGCCTCGGCGAGCTGGCGCTGGTACTCCTCGAGCGCCGCGGCGGCCTGCGCCTGGGCGTCCTCGGCCCGGGCGATGCCGCCCTCGATCTTCTCCGTGCGCTCGTCGAGGATCGCGGTGAACCGCGGCAGGACGAGCTTGTAGAAGCCGAAGGCGATGACGGCGGCGGAGACCAGCGACCAGATGATGTCGTAGTCCGCCGGGATGAGGAGGTTGATGCCCTCCACCTCACCCTCGCCGTGCTCGGCGGCGAACAGCGTCGCCGCGTCGACAACGCCCATCATCAGAAGAGGAAGCCGGTGACCAGGCCGAGCAGCGCGAGCACCTCGACGAACGCGACACCGATGAACATGGTCGTCCGGAGCTGGCCGGCGACCTCGGGCTGACGCGCGATGCCCTCGAGCGCCTTGCCGATGAGGATGCCGAGGCCGATGCCCGGGCCCAGCGTGCCGAGGCCGTAACCGATGGTCGCGACGTTACCGGTGACCTCGGCGAGCGTGGTGGTGTCCACTAGGGGTGTTCCTTCCGTGAGGCGCCCGGTGACCCGGACGTCGTGTCGGTGCCCACGCGCTGACGGCGCGGGCTCGTGGGGTCGAGACTCAGTGCTCTTCCTCGACCGCCATGTTGAGGTAGACGGCTGCGAGGAGCGTGAAGATGTAGGCCTGCAGTGCCGCGACGAGGATCTCGAAGAGCGTGAACGCCACGCCGGCGACCAGCGAGAACGCCGACGCCGCCTTGAGCGCACCGCTCGCCTCGAAGAGGAAGAAGTGCGTCGCGCCGAAGCACAGCACGAGGATGAGGTGGCCCGCGATCATGTTGGCCGTGAGTCGCAGCGCGAGCGTCGCGGGGCGGAACACGAAGACCTGCAGCGCCTCGATCGGCGTGACGAGCACGTAGAGGAACGGCGGCAGCCCCGGCGGGAACAGGTTGTTCTTGAGGTACCCGCCCACGCCGAACTTCTTGATGCCCACGCCGAGATACATGACGTACACCCAGGCGGCGAGCACGAGGGGCATCCCGATGAGCGAGGTGCTCGCGATGTTGAGGAACGGCACCACACCGGTGAGGTTCATGACGAGGACGGCGAAGAAGATCGTCGTCAGCATCGGCAGGAACCGGCGCGCGTTGTGCCCCAGCGTCTCCTGCGCGATGTTCACGCGGACGAAGTCCAGGGCCATCTCCGCGACGTTCTGCCCACGGCCCGGCACGAGCTGCGCACGGCGCGCGGCGAGCACGAACAGTAGGACGAGCACCGCAGCCGCGATGAGGCGCACCAGGATGATGCGGTTCATCTCGAAGGGCGTGCCCTCGAAGAGGAACGGCGCCGGGAAGAACTCGGCGATCGACGGCGGGTGGAAACCGCCGTCTTCACCGGAGGCGGCGAGCAGGTGGTTCGTCGCGACGGTGGACAGGGCGTACTCCCCGGGTCTTGGGTGCAACGGGAACCGCGGTGCGGGCACGCCGTCGGACCAGGCCTTGTGTGGATCGTCGGAATCCTAACCCATCAGGACCTCCGGCCCTGCCGCCGTCCCGCCCCTTGTGCATCGGATCACAAGAGTGTCCGGACGAAACCGCCCGGCACGGTTCAGGGGTCGACCGTGCGTCCCGGCTCGGCCTGGACGTAGGGCACTCGGCCGCGCGTGACGGCGCGGTAGTCGAGCAGCACCGAGCCGAGGACGCCGACGAGCACGACGGCGACGAGCACCCCGCGATGGTAGAAGTCGAGGTCGTCCAGCACGGCGAAGAGCGCCACCAGGACGATCATCTTGACGAGCCAGGCGCCGAGGATGACCGCGCCGGTCGTCGTCGGCGACGACTGCGTCGTGCGCAGCATGCTGACGACCGTGGTCCCGCTGAAGAGCAGGGCGACGAGCACGCCGATCACCGCGCCCCACACGCCCGGGACGCCCGCCACGACGGCACCGGCCGCGACCCCCACGACGGCGAGGACGCCGACGAGCACGAGCATGTCCCGCAGCGCCCGCCGGAGCACGTCCCGCACGGGGTCGCCGAC
>CAUQTR010000053.1:0-8881 GCA_963521045.1 uncultured Actinotalea sp. | reverse complement strand
GCGCGGTGGGGTCGGCGACTCCCGGCACGACGATCGTGTCCGCGCGCTCCAGCGCGTCGAGCCCGGCGCCGACGACGACGTCGAACCCGCCGCTGCGCACGCGCCGCCGGGCGGCGCAGACCTCCACGACGTATCCCGGGCGTCCGGCGACCTCGGTGCGGCCGAAGATCTCGAGCGGCGTGGCGAGGTCGAACGCGATGACGCCGTCGAGGGCGAGGACGGCGACGCGATGCATGGCGTGAATCCTTGCAGACGTGGCGTTCCGGCCACTGTCGGCCGCGAGCCGCGCGCTCCTACCGTGCGGTGTCCCGCCCGTGGATCTCGCTGGAGGAAGCCCGTGCACGTCCAGATCGTTCTCTTCGACGCCTTCGACCCGCTCGACGTCGTCGCCCCGTTCGAGGTGCTCCATGCGGGCGGCGACGCCACCCGCGGCGCAGTGACCGTCGAGCTCGTCAGTGCCGAGGGCGTGCGCGTGGTCGTCGGCGGGACCGGCGGGCTCGCGCTGACGGCGACGTCGGCCCTCGACCCCCACCGGCCCGGGTGGGTCCTCGTCCCGGGGGCGTCCGGGCCCGTCGGCACGGCTCAGGGGTACGCGAGCGACACCGCCGCGGACGACGCCGCCGGCGGGGCGGACGCGGTGGCGACCATCCCCGTGCTGCTCGGCCGGACCCTGGAGACCGCCCTGCCTGATCTGCTGAGAGCGGCCGCCGCGGACCCGGACGTGGGGATCGCCGCTGTCTGCGGCGGCGGGCTGGTCCTCGCGCTCGCCGGACTGCTCGAGGGGCGCCCCGCCGTCACGCACCACCTGGGCATGGATCTCCTCGAGGCCACGGGTGCCGTGCCCGTCCCCGCACGCGTGGTCGACGACGGCGACGTCGTCACCGGAGCCGGCGTCACCTCCGGGCTCGACGTCGCCCTGCACCTCCTCGAACGCGAGCTCGGGCCCCGCGTCTCCCACCTCGTGGAGCAGCTGTTCGCCTACGAGCGGCGTGGCACCGTGTGGCGCGCGACCGGCCACGAGGCGGTGCTGGTGTGAACGGCGGCGGCGGCATGAACAGCGGCGGTGCGAGCGACTCGGGTGCGGGTGGCGCTCACGGTGCGGCCGAGGAGCGCTGGGCGCTGACGATCGCGACGCCGATCGGTCGGCAGGAGGCCGTCATCACCCTCCGCGAAGGCCGGGGCGGCCTCGTCGGCGAGGCGACCGGCGCGGTGGAGACGGTGCCGCTGCACGACCTGGTGCGCGACGGTGACCGGCTCACCTGGAGCCAGCGGATCACGCGCCCGATGCGGCTGGATCTCACCTTCGAGGTCACGACGGACGGGGATCTGCTGACCGGCACCGCACGCGCCGGACGTCTTCCGGCGAGCCGCGTCACCGGCAGACGGCTGGTGCGGGAAGCCACCTGAGCGGACATGCGCGGGTTGGCCCTGCGCCCGCGCGTCAGCTGGTCGCCGTGCGCGCGGGCTTGTCGAGGCGCGCGACGACGTACCGCGTGCGCCCGGCCGCGAACGCCTCGAAGCCGCGTGATCCCTCCATGGCGGCGAACCGTCGCACCAGCGGGTGCACGACGCGGGGGAGCCAGGCCTCGATGAGCCCGGCCTTGCGGTCGTCGTCGGCCCGGAGCGCGGCGACGACCCGGGCCGTGACGTCCTCCTGCGCGGTGAGCGTCAGCCCGCTCGCGGCCAGCTGCGCGATCGTCGCGTCGACGGCGGCGGCCGGGCGGAAGTCCGCCCAGCAGAACGTGCCGCCCGGGCGCAGCACCCGGTGGACCTCGGCGATGAACGTGGGGAACGAGCCGTAGCAGTGGGAGGACTCGACGTTGACGACGACGTCGAACGCGCCGTCGTCGAAGGGCATGGCCTCGGCGTCGCCGTGGACGAACTCGAGACCCCCGGCGTGGCGGTGGCGGCGGCTCAGGGCGACGGCCGCCGCCGAGAAGTCGAGGCCGACCGTCCGGTGCGGCCGATGTCGCCGCGCGATCCACGCCGCGCCGCCCCCGCGGCCCGACCCGACCTCCAGCACGTCACGCCCGGTGAGCGCCGCGCTGGCGAGGGTGCGCTCGTAGAGGCCGATGCAGAGGCGGTCGGGCTCGTCGGCAGCATCGAGCTCCAGCGGCGGCTCGCCCGGGGCCGGTGCGTAGCCGTAGTTCATGAACGCCCACTCCGGCCGCCGCACGCGCGACGCGAGCAGCTCGTACGCGGCTCGCCAGCCCAGGCGTCGTCGGTCCATGCGGGTCACCGTAGGTGCTCGAGGCGGCCCGTCGCCCTCGGGCTCCAGGGTGAGCGGCCCTCACACGTCGAGCAGGGTGAGCGTGACGTGCGCGGTGTCACCCTCCCCGACGCCCTCCGCCTCGCGCACCGCGCGCTTGACCGGGAGCACGTAGGTGCCGGCCTTGCTGTCGGGGAAGATCGACGTCCGCCACGTCGTGGTGCCCAGCAGCACCTCGACGCGCAGCGAGCCGAAGCCGCGCTCCGCGTGGCCCGCCACGTCGAGGATGTCGTCCGCGACGTCCGTCGGCAGGCTGACGAACGTCCAGCTGTCCGTGCGCCGCGCCGCCCAGCGCCACAGCGCCGCGTCGAACTCGAAGGTCATGGCCGCATCGTGGCGGAGAGGTCCGACACGGGTGCCCGCCGTCCGAGCAGGACGACGACCTCGTAGTGGCTGGTCTGGGGGAACATGTCGAGGACCCGCGCCCGCGTCGGCACCAGGGAGGGCATCGCGCGCAGGTCGCGCGCGAGGGACTCGGCGTTGCAGCTGGAGTAGACGACGTGCCGCACGGGCGACCGCTCGAGCCAGGTCGCGAGCTCGGTCCCGATGCCCCGCCGGGGCGGGTTGACCACCACGAGGTCGGGCGGGTGGGTCGACGCCAGGGCGAAGGCGGTCGCGTCGCCGGCCTCGAAGCGCACGTGCGCCAGGCCGGCCTCCGCGCGGCTCTGCTCGGCGCTCGCGACAGCCTCCACGCTCGTCTCGATGCCGACCACCGCGCGGTCCGCACCGGCGCAGTGCAGCGCGAACCCGCCGACGCCGCAGTACAGGTCCCACAGCGCCGCGGGCGCCAGCTCGTCCACCCACGCGCGCGCCTGCCGGTAGACCGCGCGCGCCACGGTCGTGTTCGTCTGGAAGAAGCTCTGCGGCCGCAGGTGGAGCACGACGTCGTCGAGGCGCATGGGCAGCGACGACTGCTCGGTGAGGAGGATCTCGCGCTCGCCCTCGAGGACGGCCTTGTGCTCGGGCTGGACGTTCGCCGACGCGACGCGGAGCGCCGGGACCGCGGCGAGGAGGGCGGGCAGGTGCTTGCGCAGGCGAGCCAGCGGCTCGGTCGACCGGAGCACGAACCGGACCATGAGCTCGGCGTCCGGCGACTCCGTGACGAGCACGTACTTGAGCTCCCCGCGCCGCGCCGCCACGTCGTAGGGCGTCAGCCCCGCCGTGGTGACGAACGCGGCGAGGTGCGGCAGGGCGGCGCGGATCGCCGGGGTGTGCAGGCCGCAGCGGCGCAGGTCGACGACCCGCCCCGTGACATCGAGGATGCCCACGGCCGGCTCGGTGACGGTCCCACCGACGACCATCTTCGCCTTGTTGCGGAACCCGGCCTCGGGGCTGCGCACCGGCGGCAGCCACGCGATCTCACGGTGCTCGGCGAGCAGGTGGCGGCAGTGCGCCTGCTTGCCGGCGAGCTGCTCCTCGTACGGCACACCCATGAGCGCGCACGAGCGGCACGCGGTCGCGTCGAAGTAGTCGCACCGCACGCGGGTCAGGATCGCACGTCCGTCGGGCCGGCCAGGACCCGCGCGTCACGCCGCGGGCTCAGCCCCGCACGGCCTCGCGCAGCAGGACGCGGACCGGCCGCCGGGAGATGTGGGCCGACCAGTGGTCGTACAGGTCCACGATGCGCTCGGCGATCGCCTCGCCCGCGTACCGGGTGACGGAGGCCGAGGCGCGCGCGGCGGCCGCACGGCGCAGCGCCGGGTCGGCCCGCAGCGCGGTGAGGTGCTCGACGAAGCCGTCGACGTCCGGGGCGCCCAGGTAGGCCTCCTCGGAGCCGAAGACCCCGGTGAACACCGGCAGGTCGCGCATGACGAGCGGGAGGCCGGCGAACGCGGCCTCCACGGGTGCCATGCCGAACGTCTCGTGCCGGGACGGGAACAGGAACACGTCCGAGGCGAAGCAGTACCGCGCGACCTCGGCGCGGTCCTTCTGGCCGGCGAAGTCCATGTTGGGCGGTGCCTCGGCGACGACCCGCCGCATGCGGGCCCGCCCGTCGGACATCGCGCCGAAGAGGGTGTCGCCGAGCCACACGAAGCGCACGTCGGGCATGCGCCGGGCGCACTCGACGAACTCCTCGATGCCCTTGCGGGGCTGCAGCTGGCCGACGCCGAGCACGGCGAAGTCGTCCGGACCGAGGCCCAGCTGCTCACGTGCCTCGGCGCGCCGGGCGGGCGTCGACGCGAAGGTCTCGGTGACGACGGCGTTGGGGATGACGACGACCGGCGTCGTGACGCCGATCTCGCGCACCTCGGCTGCCGCGGCGTCGCTCACCGCGATGACCACGTCGGCGACGTCGTACAGGCGGCGCAGGTAGGCCGTGAAGATCCCGCCGTACAGCTTCACGCCGTTGAGGCTGCCCTTGAGGGAGCCCGGCGTGACGTGCGCGGAGACCACGCGCAGCCCGCGGTGGCGCAGCAGGCGCCCGAGGCTCGTCGGCCCCACGGTGTGGACGTGCAGGACGCCGTCGCGCCAGTCCTCGTTGACCCCCACCCGGTGCCCCAGCCGCCGCTGGGCCGAGACGAGGTCCGTGAACGCCGTGTGCACCCCGTGCCCCTGCACGGAGTAGACGCTCTCGGAGAAGTGGTTGATGCGGGCCGACTCCATCGGTCGTGTGCTCACGAAGGGTGAGCCTAGGGCGTGCCGCCGGTGTGCGGAGTCAGACGTGCGGGTGATGACGTCACGTCGCACGTCAGCCTTTTGCGGGAGGCGGCCGGTCCGCGGGCGATCGGGACGGGTGCAGCTCAGGCGCCGGTCAGCTCCCGTGGCTCCGCCACGACGTCGACGAGGGCACCGTTGCGCCACACCGTGACCTCGAGCCGGCGGCCGATCGCGCCCTCGACCATGAGCCGCTGCACCGCGGTGCTCGTCGCCACGCCCGCCCCGTCGACCGCCACGACGAGGTCGTCCCGGCGCAGGCCGGCGAGCGCGGCAGGGCTGCCCGGCACCACCTGCGAGACCCGGAGCCCGTGCGACCGGCCCAGCCGGACCGCCAGATCGGGCGGCAGCGGCGCCTGCGCGCCGATCACGCCGAGCCAGGCGCGGCGGACGCGCCCGTGCGTCATGAGCGTCTCGACGATCTCGCGGGTGGTGGCGTTCACCGGCACCGCGAGCCCGAGGCCGATCCCGGCGACCGCCGTGTTGACGCCGACCATGCGTCCGGCGCTGTCGGCGAGCACACCGCCGCTGTTGCCGGGGTTGAGGGCGGCGTCCGTCTGGATGACCTCGTCGACCACGCGTCCGGCTCGGGTGGGCAGCGAGCGGCCGAGCGCGGACACGATGCCGGCCGTCACGCTGCCGGCCAGGCCCAGCGGGTTGCCGAGCGCGACGACCAGCTGCCCGACGCGGAGCCGCGAGGCGTCACCGAGCTCGACGGGAGGCGGCACCTCGTCCCGGGCGAGGATCACGGCGAGGTCGGACAGCGCGTCGCGGCCGACGACGTCGGCGTGCGACCGGGTGCCGTCCGCGAAGCTCGCGGTCGCGTGGTCGGCGCCCTCGACCACGTGCGCGCTCGTCAGGAGGTAGCCGTCCGAGGTGATGACGCCGGCACTCCCGCCGCCCGTCCCTCGTGCGCCGCGCACCAGCAGGCTCGCCACGGACGGCAGCACGCGCTCGGCGACCCGGACCACCGCCTCGGAGTACGCGTCGAGGACGTCGCGCTCGTCGGGCGGCTGCTCGGGGGCGGGCGTCGCGGCGGCGCCCTGGCCGGGCGCGTCGGGGGGCAGGGTCGGTGCCATCTGTCCATGAGAACCCCGCCGTGTCCGCCGGTGCGACGGCGTTCACCGAGGGCGCACAGGGGATGTGCCGACAGCGGGGACGCGCTGGCTAGGCTCGCGGGGATCGCCGCGCGCCGTGCCGACGCCGCGCGCCCGCGACGGGAGGACGACGATGGCCATCGGTGACGAGCTGCTGCCCCGCCTGCCCGACGAGGCGTTCCGCCGCGTCCTGTGCGTCGTCGCGCACCCCGACGACGTCGAGTACGGCACCTCGGCCGCCGTCGCCGTGTGGACGTCGTCGGGCGTGGACGTCGCCTACCTCCTGCTCACGCGGGGCGAGGCCGGCATGGACGACACCCCGCCCGAGGAGGCCGCGCGCGTGCGGCACGACGAGCAGCTCGCGGCCGGCCGGGCCGTCGGCGTCACGGACGTCGAGATCCTCGCCCACCCGGACGGGATGCTCGAGTACTCGCTCGACCTGCGGCGCGACATCGCCCGGGTGATCCGGCGCACGCGGCCCGACGCCGTCGTCGTCACGTCGTGGGAGGTGGAGTTCGTCGCCGGCCTCAACCAGGCGGACCACCGGGTCGCGGGGCTGTCTGCCCTCGACGCGGTGCGGGACGCGGGCAACCGGTGGATCTTCCGCGAGCTGCTCGAGGAAGGGCTCGAGCCGTGGTCGGTGCGGTGGGTGCTCTCGTCCGGGGACCCGCGGCCGACGCACGGGGTGGACGTGACGGGTGAGCCGGTGCAGGCCGCCGTCCGCTCGCTCGAGGCGCACGCGGCGTACCTCGCCTCCCTCGACGGCCACCCGCCTGCCCGGGTGCTCGTGGAGGGCGTCACAGCGATGCAGGGCCGGCTCCTCGGCACGCCGAGCGGTGTCGTCTTCCGCGTCTGGGACCTGCAGGCGCCGTTCTCGTTCGACGACGACGGCGACGGCGGCTGACGCACCGACCGCAGGGTCAGGGCAGGGAGACGACCGAGCCCGGGGCGACCCGGGTGAACGGCACGCCCGTGCCCGGGCCCGTGTCGCCGAGGAAGCCGGTGACCATCGTCTGCCCGACGCCGTCGTTCACCGCGCCGTCGTGGATCGCGATGGCGCGGTCCGGGCGGACCTCCCGGATCCAGTCGACGAGGTCGCTCATCCGCGTCCAGGGGCCGAAGACGGGCACGAGCAGCACGTCGACGGGCTCGTCCGGCACGGTCAGCGCGTCGCCCGGGTGGAACACGGACGTCCCGCCGGCCGTGACGAGGAAGCCCACGTTCGCGGGCGCGGCGATCTCGGGGTGGATGGGCGCGTGCTCGCTGCCGTGCACCCGGACGTCGAAGCCGGCCACGGAGAAGGCGTCGCCCGCGGTGACCACGTGCACCTGGTCCGGTGCTCCGAGCACCTCCGCGACCTGCCCCGTCGTGCGCACGGTGAGCTCGGCGTCGCCCGCCAGCGCGCCCCGCACCGCAACGGCGTCGAGGTGGTCGCGGTGCCCGTGGGTGACCAGGACGGCGTGCGCGCCGAGCAGCACGTCGGCCGAGCCGAACGCCCCGGGGTCGACGACGAGGCGACGGCCGTCGTGCTCGAGCGCGACGCAGGAGTGGACGTGCTTGACCAGGCGCATGGGTGCATCTTCGTGCGCGCGGTCGGGCCGCGCAGCGCGACGCGCCTTCCGGGCGAGCGCGTCTTCCGGGGGAGCCGAGCGCCGGTCTACCGTCGGCGCATGGCGGAGACGATCACGGCCCGGCAGTTCCACGAGGCCGACGGCGTCGGCGACTGGCGCGTGCTCGGCGAGGGGGCGTGCGCGTACTTCGGCACGGGCTCGTTCGCCGCCGGCGCCGCCCTCGTGCAGGCGATCAGCGAGCTCACGGGCCTCGACGACGTGCAGCCGGACGTCGACGTGCGGGCCGACGGCGTGGTCGTCCGGCTCGTGCACGGCTCCGCGACGCACTTCGGGCTGCTCGCCCGGCACGTCGAGCTGGCCCGCGAGGTCTCCGCGCTCGCCCGCGAGCTCGACCTGCCCGCGGACCCGAGCCGGTTGCACACCGTCCAGCTCTCGCTCGACGCGATGGTGATCCCCCAGGTGCTGCCGTTCTGGTGCGCGGTGCTGGGCTACGTACCGCGCCCCGACAACCCGGAGGAGGACGCCGTCGACCCGCTCGGTCGCGGCGCGCCGATCTGGTTCCAGCAGATGGGCGACCCGCGGCCGCAGCGCAACCGCATCCACCTCGACGTGTGGGTGCCGCACGACGAGGCGGAGGCGCGGGTCGCCGCGGCGCTCGCGGCCGGCGGGCACCTCGTCACCGACAAGCACGCGCCGTCGTGGTGGACGCTCGCCGACTCCGAGGACAACGAGGTCGACGTGTGCACGTGGCAGCCGTCGCCTGACGGCCGCCCGGACGCCTAGGCCGGCGGCTCGGGAACCGCGACGTACTGCTCTCCCACCGCGAGTGCGGTCGCGAGGCGGTTGCCCGGCCCGGCGAGCGGGCAGGCCCACGCCGGGTCGTAGGCGCACGAGGGCTGGTACGCGAAGTTGAGGTCCACCACGAGAGCGTCGGCGTCGCCGCCGAGGTCGGCACCTTTGACGGTGTCGAGCAGGTAGCGCCCTCCGCCGTAGGACTGCGGCGCGGGGTCCCGCACCGGCAGGAAGACGCCGCCGCCGTAGCTGCCGAGCCACCACACGTCGAGCGAGCCGAGGTCCCGGCCCTCGGCGCGCAGGTGCACGCGTCCGAGCAGCTCGAACGGCACGACACCGTCCGTCCCGGTGGTCACGTCCCAGCGCCGGGGCTCGACGTCGCGGTCGACGGGGACGACGAACCGGAGGGCGTGGTCGTAGGGGGCGACCACGGGACCGGGCCACGCGTCCCGCACCGCCGGCGCCACGGGCGAGGCGGGGTGCGTGCGCAGCAGGTG
>CAUQTR010000052.1:0-8933 GCA_963521045.1 uncultured Actinotalea sp. | reverse complement strand
CTCGAGGCGGGTCGGCGGGCGGACGTGCTGGTCACCGACACCGACCTGCGCCCGCTCGCCGTGATGCGCGGCGGCCGCTGGGTGGTCGAGCGCAGCGCCTGACCCCGCGCCGCACGGTTCCCCGCCCGCCCTCGAACCGGGCGAGGTGCGCCACGCGGCTGCCCCGAGCGGCCCCGAGCGCCGGCGTCCCGCCCGGCGTCGCCAGGTCTGACCGGGGTGCGGCCGGGGTCTTGACCGCGTCGGCCGCGTGCTGTTCACTGTCGTCGAAGCGCTTCGTCGAAGCGCTTCGACGATTATCGACCGCGACCCCGCGTCGCGTCCGGCGATCGGCCCACCCAGCACGACGACGACGTCGGGAGGCGCCCCATGGCGACGATGCAGGACGTCGCGACGCTCGCCCGGGTGTCGCTCAGCACGGTGTCGTACGCGCTCAGCGGCGCCCGCCCGGTCTCCGCGGCCACCAAGGAGCGCATCGAGGCGGCCATGGCCGAGCTCGGGTTCCGGCCCAACGCGCTCGCGCGGGGCCTGGCCAGCCGGCGGAGCCACACGCTCGCGCTGACGTTCCCCGCGATGGAGACCGGGATCGGCGGCACCGTCGCCGAGTTCGTCCGGAGCGCCGCGGAGAGCGCGCGCAGCCACGGGTACCACCTCGTGCTCTGGCCGTTCGGGCCGCACGAGGCCGGCGAGATCCGCGACCTCGCGCAGCAGGGGATGGCCGACGGCGTGCTGCTCATGGAGGTCTGCCTCGACGACGCGCGCGTCGAGGCGCTGCACGCGGCGGGCGTGCCGTTCACCATGATCGGTCGCACCCGTGACACCACCGGCCTGCCGTACGTCGACGTCGACTTCGACCGCACCACCGAGGAGGCCGTCGAGCACCTCGTGCGGCTGGGGCACCGGCGGATCGGCTTCATCAACCACTCGGCGGCGAGCCAGGCTGCCGGGTACGCCCCGACGATCCGGGCCGAGCAGGGCTTCCGGGACGCGATGGGCCGGCGCGACCTCGCCGCCGCGTGCGTGCACAGCGACGAGAGCCCCGGCGCCGGCCGCGCCGCGATGGCGCAGCTCCTGGCGGTGGAGCCGGGGATGACCGCCGTCGTGACGATGAACGAGATGGCGACGTTCGGCGCCACCGTCGAGCTCCAGGCCCGCGGCCTGAGCATCCCCGACGACGTCTCGGTGCTCTCGATCGTCACGTCGCCGGGCGTGGGGGCGATGAGCAACCCCGTGCTCACGACGATGCACGCACCCGGGGCACAGCTCGGCAGCGCGGCCGTCGAGGCGCTGCTCCACCTGCTCGAGGGCTCGACGGACCCCGCGCCGCCTGTCCTCCTGCCGTGCCGGCTGGAGCCCGGGGCCAGCACGGGGCCGGTGCGCGAGCGACCCGCCGGCACGACCACGACCACGACCACGACCACCGACTGACGACCTGACGGACGACGCGTCCGCCTCGCACGCCCTCGGCGCGCGCCCACCGACCCGACCGGACCCCCACGGACCGGTGCCGCACCACCTGCACCACCTCCACCACTCAATGAGGAGACACCGATGGCTGCACTGAGGAACGGCCGGCTGCTCGCCGGGCTCGTCGTCGTCCCGCTCGCGCTCACCGCGTGCGGCGGGGGTGGCGGGGACGACACCGGCGGCGGCGGTGAGGGCGAGGGGGGCGACACACTGACCCTCTGGCACTACGAGGGCGAGGACTCCGCCATGGGCATCGCCTGGGACGAGGCGATCCGCGTCTTCGAGGAGGAGACGGGCGCGACGGTCGAGTTCGAGCGCAAGGCGTTCGAGCAGATCCAGCAGAGCGCCGGCATGGTGCTCAGCTCCGACGAGGGACCGGACCTCATGGAGTACAACAAGGGCAACGCGACCGCGGGCCTACTCTCCTCGCAGGGCCTGCTGACCGACCTCACCGACGTCGCCGAGGAGCGCGGCTGGGCCGAGGCCCTGCCCGAGAGCATCCAGACGACCGCCCGCTACGACGAGAACGGCGTCATGGGCTCGGGGCAGTGGTTCGGGGTGCCCAACTACGGCGAGTTCGTCACCGTCTACTACAACAAGGCGCTCTTCGAGGAGCACGGGGTCGAGGTCCCGACGTCGCTCGAGGAGCTCGAGGCGGCGATGGACACGTTCGTCGACGCCGGCGTCACGCCGCTCGGCATGGCGGGCGCCGAGTACCCGGCCGGCCAGCTGTTCTACGAGCTGGCCCTGGCCGAGGCGGACCGCGACTTCGTCACGGCCTACCAGACCTACACCGACGAGGTGGACTTCCAGGCCGACCCGCTCAAGCAGGGCGCCGAGCGGTTCGACCAGTGGGTCAAGGCCGGCTACGTCTCGCCGGACTCGGCGAGCCTCAAGGCCGAGGACATGGGCGTCTCCTTCATCGACGGCACCGTGCCGATGATGGTCTCCGGGTCGTGGTGGTACGGGCGCGTCGTCGCGGAGGCGCAGTCCGACTGGGGCGTCTTCAACTTCCCGGGCAACACGCTCAACGCGGGCTCGAGCGGCAACCTCTGGGTCGTCCCGGAGAACTCCGCGAACAAGGAGCTGGCCTACGAGTTCATCGACATCACGATGCGCCCCGAGATCCAGGCGATCCTCGGCAACAACGGCGGGCTGCCGCTCGCGGCCGACCCGGCCGACGTCACGGACCCGAAGAGCCAGGAGCTCATCACGGCCTTCAACGAGGTGCTCGACAACGACGGGCTCGCCTTCTACCCGGACTGGCCGGTGCCCGGGTACTACGACGTGCTCGTCGCGGCGTTCCAGTCGCTCATCAACCAGTCCAAGACGCCGGAGGAGGTCCTGACCGAGATCGGGGCCGCGTACGAGGACGGCGTCGCGAACATCGGCTGACGCCGGGAGGGGGTCGGCCGCGCACGAGCGGCCGGCCGGCCCCCTCCTGCCACCGGGTGCCACCGGCTGTGCCACCCCTGTGCCACACCTGTGCCACCCCTGTGCCACCCCTGTGCCATCCGCGTGCCGCGCACCCGCCGCACCCCAGAGGAGGACCGATGACGACCCTGATCCCGCATGCCCCGCCCCGCCCGTCGCGACGCCTGCGCACCCTCGGCGGGCGAGGCGTCTACTGGGCCTACCTCGTGCCCGGGGCGGTGCTCTTCACCGGCGTCATCGTCGTGCCCTTCGTCATGAACCTCTACTACTCGATGACCCGGTGGCCGGGCATCGGCGACCCGCGCTGGATCGGGTTCGACAACTACACCCGCCTCTTCGCGGACGAGACGTTCTGGACGTCGTTCCGCAACTCCGTCGCGATGATCGTCGCGATGGTCGTGGTGCCGACGCTCCTCGGGCTGCTCCTCGCCGCGGTGCTCTTCGACTACCTCGGCAAGCGGTTCGGCGGGGGAGTGGCGAGCGTGCTGCGCGCCACCTACTACCTGCCGCAGATCCTGCCCGTCGCGGTGGCCGGCATCCTGTGGAGCTGGATCCTCAACCCGCAGACCGGCGGGCTCAACGTCGTCCTGCGCTCGATCGGCCTCGACGCGTGGGCGCTCAACTGGCTGGGCGACACGGCGACCGCGATGCCCACGGTGATGACCGTGATGATCTGGGTGCAGATCGGCTACCCGGTCGTCATCTTCATGGCCGCGCTCCAGCGGGTGGACCCGGAGCTCTACGAGGCCGCCGAGCTCGACGGCGCCGGCTGGTTCCGGCGGTTCCGCGCGATCACGATCCCGCAGATCCGCCCGGAGACCTTCGTCGTGACGCTGACCTGCACCATCGCCGCGCTCAAGGTGTTCGGCCCGGTCTACGTGCTGACGCGGGGCGGCCCCGAGAACTCCACGAACGTGCCGTCATACTTCGCGTACCAGAACTTCTTCCCCAAGTCCCAGGTGGGGTACGGCGCGGCCATCGCGACCGTCCTGACGCTCATCGTCGTCGTGGTCTCGATCGCGTTCATCCGCGCTCAGGTCGCGGGCGAGCGCAGGGAGGCCTGACATGACCGCCGCACCCGTCACCACGGCGCGGGCGCCCGAGCTCGCGGGGCTCGGGGTTACCCGCACGCGGGACCGGCTGCACCGGGGGGCGACGCGCTGGGTCGTGCTCGCGCTCGCCGTCGTCGTCGCGCTCGCCATGATGGCGCCGTTCGCGATCATGCTCCTCAACGCCTTCAAGTCGCCCGCCGAGTACTCGGCGGACGGCCCCCTGACGCTCCCGAGCGAGATCTACACCGACGGCCTCGTCAACTTCTGGAACCGCGTCGACTACCCGGGCAAGCTCGCCAACTCGGTCCTCATCAGCGGCGCCGTCGCGGTGCTGGCGACGGTTGTTTCCCTGCTCAACGCGTTCGCCCTGGGCATCGGGCGCGTGCGCGGGCGGATGTGGATCGTGACGCTCTTCCTGCTCGCCAACATGCTCCCGCAGGAGGCCCTGATCTACCCGCTGTACTTCCTGGCCAAGGAGACCGGGCTGTACAACACCCAGCTCTCGGTGATCATCATCTTCACGGTGATCCAGAGCGCGTTCGGCACCTACCTCCTGGCGTCGGTGCTCTCGACATTCCCGCCGTCCGTGCTCGAGGCGGCGGCGCTCGACGGGGCGAACAGCTGGCAGGTCCTGTGGCGCGTGGTGTTCCCGATCACCCGACCGACCCTGTCCGTCCTGGTGATCTTCTTCTTCATCTGGACGTGGAACGAGTTCTTCATCCCGCTCGTGATGCTCATCGACAACTCCACCCAGACGATCCCCGTGGCGCTCGCCTCGCTCCAGGGGGACCGGCTCATGGACGCGCCGACCATCAACGCCGGGTCGCTCGTGAGCCTGCTCCCCGCCGTGATCTTCTTCTTCCTGTTCCAGCGCACGCTGACCCGCGGCATCACCGCGGGGGCCGTGAAGTGACGCACGCGCGCCGCCCGGCCACCGACACCGCCGCACGAGAGAGCGACCCCACCCCATGAAGTTCACCGACGGCTACTGGATGGTCCGCGAGGGCATGCACCCGCTGCACCCGGCCCAGGCGTACGACATCTGGTCCGACGAGCGGTCCATGACCGTCTACGCGCCGACCGCGCCGATCCGCAGGCGCGGCGACGTGCTCAACCGGCCGGTCGTCACCCTCACGTACTCCTCACCCATGCCCGACGTCATCCGGGTGCGGATCGACCACCACGTCGGTGCGGGCGAACCCGGGCCGCGGTTCGCGGTCGCGGACGAGGCACCCGACGTCGCGGTGGAGGTCGACGACGAGGCGGGGGTCCTGACGTCCGGGCGCCTGTCGGTGCGGGTCGCCCGCGACCCGTGGTGCGTCGAGTTCCGGCACGACGGCGCGCTGCTGACGTCGAGCCCGCACAAGGGCACCGGCGTCGTGACGACCGACGACGGCCGGCACTTCGTGCACGAGCAGCTGAGCCTCGGCGTGGGGGAGCGGGTCTTCGGCCTCGGGGAGCGGTTCGGTGCGTTCGTCAAGAACGGGCAGAGCGTGGACATCTGGAACGCCGACGGCGGCACGTCCTCGGAGCAGGCGTACAAGAACGTGCCCTTCTACCTCTCGGACGCCGGGTACGGCGTGCTCGTCGACCACCCCGGGCGCGTCTCGTTCGAGGTCGGCTCCGAGCTCGTCTCGCGGACCCAGTTCAGCGTCGAGGGTCAGTCGCTCGAGTACCTCGTCATCGCCGGTCCCGAGCCGAAGGACGTGCTGCGCCGCTACACCGCCCTGACGGGACGCCCGCCGCGCGTGCCGGCCTGGTCGTTCGGGCTGTGGCTGTCGACGTCGTTCACGACCGACTACGACGAGGCGACGGTGACGTCGTTCATCGACGGCATGGCCGACCGCGGGCTGCCGCTCAGCGTGTTCCACTTCGACTGCTTCTGGATGCGCGAGCTCAACTGGTGCGACTTCGTGTGGGACCCGCGGACCTTCCCCGACCCCGAGGGGATGCTCGGCCGGCTGAAGAGCCGCGGGCTGCGGGTGTGCCTGTGGATCAACCCGTACATCGCCCAGCGCTCGCCCCTGTTCGCGGAGGCCGCGGAGGCGGGCTACCTCGTGCGCCGGGCGGACGGCTCGGCGTGGCAGTGGGACCTGTGGCAAGCCGGGATGGGGCTCGTCGACTTCACCAACCCGGCGGCGTCGGCCTGGTACACGGCGAAGCTGGGCACGCTGCTCGACATGGGCGTCGACGCCTTCAAGACCGACTTCGGCGAGCGGGTGCCCACCGACGTCGTGTGGCACGACGGCTCGGACCCCGAGCGGATGCACAACTACTACGCGCAGGCCTACAACAAGGCGGTGTTCGACCTGCTGGTCGAGCGCCGCGGTGAGGGCGACGCCGTCGTCTTCGCGCGCTCGGCCACGGCCGGTGGGCAGCAGTTCCCGGTCCACTGGGGCGGCGACTGCTGGTCGTCCTTCGACGCGATGGCCGAGTCCCTGCGCGGCGGGCTCTCGCTCGCGCTCTCCGGCTTCGGCTACTGGAGCCACGACATCGGCGGGTTCGAGGGGACGCCCGACCCGGAGGTGTTCAAGCGGTGGCTGGCCTTCGGCCTCCTGTCCTCGCACAGCCGGCTCCACGGCTCGACGTCCTACCGCGTGCCGTGGGCGTTCGACGAGGAGGCCGTCGAGGTCGCCCGGACGTTCACCCACCTGAAGATGCGGCTCATGCCCTACCTGGCGAGGGTCGCGGAGGAGGCGCACACCGACGGCCTGCCGATGATGCGGCCCATGCTCCTGGAGTTCCCGGACGACCCGGGCGCGGCCGCGGTGGACACCCAGTACATGCTCGGCGACGCCCTGCTGGTCGCGCCCGTGCTGCGTACCGGCGGTCGCGCCCAGTACTACGTGCCGGAGGGCACGTGGACCCACCTGCTCAGCGGTGCCCAGGTCGTCGGCCCACGGTGGGTCCGCGACACCCACGACGTCATGTCGTTGCCCCTGCTGGTCCGCCCGGGCACCGTGCTGCCGTTCGGGTCGCACGTCGACGGGCCGGAGTACGACTGGGCCGACGACGTCGCGCTGCGCGTCGTCGAGCCGGTCGACGGGCGGAGCGTGGAGCTGGTGGTCCCGCGGGGCGAGCACGGCGCGCCCGCGCGCTTCACCGTCGAGCGCACGGGCGCGTCCGTGCGCGTCACGACGTCGGGAGCCCCCGGGGGCTGGAGCGTGCAGGTGACGTCCGGTGGGCGGGCGCACGAGCCGGTGCACGCGGCCGGGGCGCGCACGGAGGTGCTGGTCACCCTCGCCTGAGGCGGGGCGAGCCGTCGGTCGGATCGCTCCCATCTGCTGGACACGCGTACCCGAACCGTTTCGACACCGGCAGGATGTGGATCCATGACGACGACGCCATCGGCCCGCACCTTCCCGTCGAGCTTCCTCTGGGGGGCGGCCACCGCCTCGTACCAGATCGAGGGTGCGGCGCAGGAGGACGGGCGGGGTCCGTCGATCTGGGACACGTTCGCCGCGACGCCGGGCCGCACGCGCGACGGGCACAACGGCGACGTCGCCGCGGACCACTACCACCGCACGGCGCAGGACATCGCGATGATGCGCGACCTGGGCCTGGACGCCTACCGGTTCTCGCTCGCGTGGCCCCGCATCCAGCCGACCGGCTCGGGCGCGTTCAACCCCGCCGGCCTGGACTTCTACTCGCGACTGATCGACGACCTGCTCGAGGCCGGCATCGACCCCGTGGTGACGATGTACCACTGGGACCTCCCGCAGCCGCTCGAGGACGCGGGCGGCTGGCCGGCGCGCGACACCGCGCTGCGGTTCGGCGACTACGGCCGCAAGGTCGTCGAGACCTACGCCGACCGCGTCAAGGTGTGGACGACGCTCAACGAGCCCTGGTGCTCCGCCTACCTCGGCTACGGCTCGGGCGTGCACGCGCCGGGCCGGACCGACGACGCCGACGCCCTCCGCGCCGTGCACCACCTCAACCTCGGCCACGGGCTCGCCGGCCGCGCCGTCCGCGAGCTCCTCGGCGACGCCGCCACGCTCTCGCTCACGCTCAACCTGCACGTGGCCCGCCCGGACGACCCGACGTCGGCCGAGGACCGGGACGCGGCCCGCAAGGTCGACGCGCTCGCCAACCGCGCGTTCCTCAACCCGGTGCTCGACGGGCACTACCCGCAGGACCTGCTCGCCGACACGGCCGCCATCACCGACTGGTCGTTCGTCCAGGACGGCGACCTCGAGGTCACGCACACGGGGCTCGACGTGCTCGGCGTGAACTTCTACTCGACGCAGCGGGTGCGCCGGTACACCTTCGACCACGAGAAGGCGATGGCCGACGGCCACGGCGCCTCGGCGGCGACGGCGTGGCCGGGCGCGGACGACGTCGAGTTCCTCGTGCAGCCGGGCCCGTACACCGCCATGGGCTGGAACATCGACCCCACCGGCATGACCGAGCTCCTCGTCGGGCTCTCGCAGACCTACCCCTCCCTCCCGCTGATGATCACGGAGAACGGCGCGGCGTTCGACGACGTCGTCACGCCGGACGGCCGGGTGCACGACGCGGACCGGGTCAGCTACCTGCACCGTCACCTCGACGCCGTGGGGGAGGCGATGGACGCCGGCGCCGACGTGCGTGGCTACTTCGTCTGGTCGCTCATGGACAACTTCGAGTGGGCCTACGGCTACCACCGCCGGTTCGGCATCGTCCGGATCGACTACGACACCCTCGAGCGGATCTGGAAGGACTCGGCGTACTGGTACCGCGAGCTCGTGCGCACCGACGCCCTGCCGCCCGTCGAGTCGGCACCCGACCTCGCCTGACGTCCGCGGCGCCCTCGGGGACGCTCGCCCCGCGGGCCGAGAGCGCGGGCCGGCGACGGCGTGGGGGAGGATGACCGCATGCCCAGCGGACGCCGGTCGCCGAAGCGCCCGTGGGCGCAGGACCACCCCGAGCTCGACGTCGACCGCGTGCGCGGCGGCCGGAGCACGGAGTCCGGCGCCGACGGCGAGTGGGTGGTGCAGCGCGTGA
>CAUQTR010000051.1:0-8948 GCA_963521045.1 uncultured Actinotalea sp. | reverse complement strand
GCCCGGGGCCACGACCGCGCGCGCCAGGACGTCGTGGTCGACCACGGTCGCACCGTGCTCGGCGAGGCGGGCGGCGACGACCGACTTCCCGGCGGCGATGCCCCCGGTCAGGCCGATCCGGAGGCGGGGACGCGGGGCGGTGGGCTGGCTCACGCCTCAACCCTAGGACGCCGACGGGCCGGCCACCTGAGGTGGCCGGCCCGTCGGGACCTTCGAGCTCGCGTCAGTTGCCGGTGAGCTTCTCGCGCAGGGCGGCGAGAGCCTCGTCGGAGGCGAGCGTGCCGCCCGCCTCCTCGACCGGGGCCGACGAGTAGCTGGACGCCGCGCTCACGCTGCTGCTGTCCGAGCTGCTGCTCGACGAGGCGTCCGCGTCGGCCTGGGCGGCCTCGGCGACCTGCTTCTTGTGGGCCTCCCAGCGCGAGTGGGCGGCGGCGTACTGCGCCTCCCAGGTCTCGCGCTGCGACTCGAAGCCCTCGAGCCACTCGTTGGTCTCCGGGTCGAAGCCCTCGGGGTACTTGTAGTTCCCCTTCTCGTCGTACTCGGCGGCCATGCCGTACAGCGCGGGGTCGAAGTCCTCGCTGCTGGGGTCGAGCCCCTCGTTGGCCTGCTTGAGCGACAGCGAGATGCGGCGACGCTCGAGGTCGATGTCGATGACCTTGACGAACGTGTCGTCACCGACGTTGACGACCTGCTCGGGCAGCTCGACGTGGCGCACGGCCAGCTCGGAGATGTGCACGAGGCCCTCGATGCCGTCCTCGACGCGCACGAACGCACCGAACGGGACGAGCTTGGTGACCTTGCCGGGCACGACCTGGCCGATGGCGTGCGTCCGGGCGAACGCCTGCCACGGGTCCTCCTGCGTCGCCTTGAGCGACAGCGAGACGCGCTCGCGGTCGAAGTCGACGTCGAGCACCTCGACCGTGACCTCCTGGCCGACCTCGACGACCTCGGACGGGTGGTCGATGTGCTTCCAGGACAGCTCGGAGACGTGCACGAGGCCGTCGACGCCGCCGAGGTCCACGAAGGCACCGAAGTTGACGATCGAGGAGACGACGCCGGGACGGACCTGGCCCTTCTGCAGCGTCTGCAGGAAGGTCGAGCGCACCTCGGACTGCGTCTGCTCGAGCCAGGCGCGGCGCGACAGGACGACGTTGTTGCGGTTCTTGTCGAGCTCGATGATCTTCGCCTCGATCTCCTTGCCGACGTACGGCTGGAGATCGCGGACACGACGCATCTCGACGAGCGACGCGGGCAGGAAGCCCCGCAGGCCGATGTCGAGGATGAGGCCACCCTTGACGACCTCGATGACGGTGCCGGTGACGACGCCGTCCTCCTCCTTGATCTTCTCGATCGTGCCCCAGGCGCGCTCGTACTGCGCGCGCTTCTTGGACAGGATCAGACGACCCTCCTTGTCCTCCTTCTGGAGCACCAGGGCCTCGACCGCGTCACCCACCTTGACCACGTCGTCGGGGTCGACGTCGTGCTTGATGGAGAGCTCGCGGGAGGGGATGACACCCTCGGTCTTGTAGCCGATGTCGAGGAGGACCTCGTCACGGTCGACCTTGACGATGGTGCCTTCGACGATGTCGCCGTCGTTGAAGTACTTGATGGTCGCGTCGATCGCGGCGAGGAAGTCCTCGGCCGAGCCGATGTCGTTGATCGCGACCTGAGGGGCCGACTTCGTCGGGGTGGAGATGGTCATTGAGTGTCGAGCTCCGATGCGGACAGGGAGTAGTGCGGACAGGGATGGTGCGGGATGCGCCGGTGCGGGGCGACGTGCCTACGTGGCGGGCACGTGTGGGCACGCAGCGGACGGACCGGCAGACCAGCGTGACGAAGGCACGTCACACCGCCGTCGATCCTACGCGGTCGTGTGAAGAAGGGTCAAAAGGCCCGTGCGTCAGGCCAGCACCTGCGCCGCGCGCAGCATGTCCGCGGGCACGTGCTTGACCCGTCCGGCCACCTCGGAGAGCGGCACGAGCTCGATGTGCTCGCCCCGCAGGGCCGTCATGACACCCGTCGTCCCCGCGGAGATCGCGTCCATCGCGGCCACGCCGAAGCGGCTGCCGAGGATGCGGTCCGTCGGCGTCGGGGCTCCGCCGCGCTGCACGTGGCCGAGGATCGTCACGCGGGTCTCGAAGCCCGTGCGCTGCTCGATCTCGGCCGCGAGACGCTCGCCGATCGCACCGGCGACGATCTCCCCGAACTTGCCGAGCTGCGTGCGGTAGTCCATCGACCCGCCCTCGCGCGGGCTCGCACCCTCGGCGACGACCACGATCGAGAAGCTCGCGTGGGCACGGTGGCGGTGCTTGAGGAAGCGGACCACCTGGTCGATGTCGAAGGGCTCCTCGGGCGCGAGCACGAGCTCGGCGCCACCGGCCATCCCCGCGTTGACGGCGATCCAGCCGGCGTGGCGGCCCATGACCTCGACCACCATGACGCGGTTGTGACTCTCCGCGGTGGTGTGGACGCGGTCGATCGCCTCGGTCGCGATGTTCACCGCGGTGTGGAAGCCGATCGAGAGGTCGGTGCCGGCCACGTCGTTGTCGATGGTCTTGGGGATCGCGACGATCCGGACCCCGGCGTCGGCGACCTTGCTGGCGGCGTGCAGCGTCCCGTCCCCACCGATGCAGATCAGGGCCTCGATCCGCTCGGCCTCGAGCGTCGCGAGCACCGCCTCGATGCCGCCGTTCTCCTCGTTCGGGTGGAACCGCGCGGTGCCGAGCAGCGTCCCCCCGGTCGGCAGGACGTTGCGGATGTGCGACCGGCCGAGCGGCATGACGTCGCCGTCGACGACGCCCTTCCAGCCGTTGCGGAACCCGATGATCGAGTGGCCGTAGGTTCCTTCACCATGCTTGACGACGGCCCTGATGGCCGCGTTGAGCCCGGGGCAGTCCCCACCACCGGTCAGCAGTCCGACGCGCACGAACGAGCTCCTTCAGTCAGGGGGGCGGGACGCGGGTCCGACGCCCCGATGCGCGCCCGCCGCACCAGCCTAGCCAGACCGGTGTCCGCTCCCCCCGGGTCCTCGGTCCCTCGCGGGCCGCGGCCGGGCGTGCGGCGGGTCAGGCGCCCAGCGACAGCTCGAGCGACCGGCCGGGGATCGCGTCGAGCAGAGCCCGGGTGTAGGCCTGCTGCGGACGGTCGAAGACGTCGTCGACCGTGCCCTGCTCGACGATCCGGCCCTGCTCCATGACGCACACCTGGTCGGCGATCTGCCGGACGACGGCGAGGTCGTGGCTGATGAACAGGTAGCTGAGCCCGAGCCGGTGCTGGAGGTCGGCGAGCAGGTGCAGGATCTGCGACTGCACGATGACGTCGAGGGCCGAGACCGCCTCGTCGCACACCACCAGGTCGGGGTTGAGCGCCAGGGCACGCGCGATCGCGACGCGCTGGCGCTGACCGCCCGACAGCTCGCCCGGGTAGCGGCGCAGCAGGTCGGGCGAGAGCGCGACGTCGTCCATGAGCTCCAGGACGCGCTCACGCCGGCTCTGGGCGGACCCGGTGCCGTGGGCCCGCAGCGGCTCCTCGATCGTCCGGTAGATCGTGTACAGCGGGTCCAGCGACGCGTACGGGTCCTGGAAGATCGGCTGCACCTGGCGCCGGAAGCGCACCTCCGCCTCGCGGTCGCCGCCCCCGCCCACGACCTCGCCGTTGAACCGGATGGTGCCGGACGTGGGCTCCAGCAGGTCGAGCATCATGCGCGCGACCGTCGACTTGCCCGAGCCCGACTCCCCCACGATCGCGACCGTCGAGCCGCGCGGGATCACGAAGCTCACGTGGTCGACCGCCGTGAACTCGGTGCGGCGGGAGAACAGGCCCTGCCCGCGCAGGTGGAAGACCTTGGTGACGTCGTCGACCTCGACGATGTGGTCGTCCGGCGCGATCGCCTGGGGCTCGTCCGCCGACACCGCGAGCAGGTCGGTCGCGACGGCATCCGTGACGCCCCGCTGCTTGGCGATCTGGATGCGCCTCGACGCGAGCGACGGAGCCGCCGCGAGCAGCCGCTTGGTGTACTCGTGCTGGGGGTCGGTCAGCAGCTGAGCGGCCGGACCGGTCTCGACGACCTCGCCGCGGTACATGACGACCACGCGGCTCGCGCGCTCGGCCGCGAGGCCCAGGTCGTGCGTGATGAGGAGCACGGCGGTCCCGAGGTCCGACGTCAGCTGCCCGAGCCGGTCGAGGATGACGCGCTGGACGGTGACGTCCAGGGCCGACGTCGGCTCGTCGGCGATGAGCAGCCGGGGCCGGCAGGACAGGCCCATGGCGATGAGCGCGCGCTGGCGCATGCCGCCGGAGAACTCGTGCGGGTACTGCTCGGCGCGCCGCTCGGCGTCGGGCAGCCCGGCCTCCTCGAGCAGCTCGACGGTGCGCCGGCGCGCCGCGGCGCCGCGCGCGACGCCGTTGTCCTCGAGCGCCTCGACGATCTGGGCGCCGACCCGCATCACGGGGTTGAGGTTGGACATCGGGTCCTGGGGGACCATGCCGATGTGCGTGCCGCGCATGCGGGCGAGGCCGGCGCCGCCGAGCGCTGCCACGTCCTTGCCCTCGAACAGGATCTGACCGCCGCTGACGTGGCCGTTCTGGGCGAGGAGGCCGATCACGGCCATCGCCGTGGTCGACTTGCCCGAGCCGGACTCGCCGACGATCGCGACCGTCTCCCCCGCCAGGACGTCGAAGGACGCGCCGCGCACGGCCGTGGTGGTGCCCTGCTCGGTGCGGAACGAGACCTCGAGGTCGCGGATGCTCAGGAGCGGCGCGCCGGCCGCGGGGCCGTCCGTCGGGCTCCCGGCGGTCGTGCCCGGTGTGGTCGTCATGCGGTCAGCGTCCCCTCGTCCGTGGGTCGAGCGCCTCGCGGAGGGCCTCGCCGAAGAGCGTGAAGCCGAGCGCCGTGACGGCGATGCAGAACCCGGGCCACAGCGCGAGGCGCGGCGCGACCTCGAGCTCGCTCTGCGCCGCGGTGAGCATGCGCCCCCACTCGGCCGTGGTCGGCGAGCCGCCGCCGAGCCCGAGGAACGACAGGGCCGCGGCCTCGATGACGGCCGTGGCGAGCATGAGGGTGGCCTGCACGATCACCGGGCCGAGGCTGTTCGGCAGCACGTGGCTCATGGTGACCGTGCGCCGGGAGAGCCCGAGCGACCGGGCCGCGAGCACGTAGTCCTGGCCCCGTTCGGCGAGCATGGTGCCGCGCAGCAGGCGCGCGAAGATCGGGACCTGCACGACGCCGATCGCGATGACGACGGCGGTCGGGCTCTGCCCGATCACGGCGGCGATGGAGACCGCGAGCAGCAGCGACGGCACCGAGAGCATGAGGTCGACGAGCCGCATCGTCACGGTGTCCACCCAGCCGCCGAACGCGCCGGCGAGGAGGCCGAGCAGGGCGCCGCCGAGGAGACCGAGCAGGGTCGACAGCACGCCGACGAGGAGCGAGGCGCGGGCGCCCCAGATGAGCTTGGAGAACAGGTCGCCGCCGTAGCGGTCCAGGCCGAGCAGGTAGTCCGCGGACGGCCCGGGGATGAACGTCGGCCGGATCTCGGCGCGGCCGGGCAGCGCCGCCTCCGCGTAGGGGGCCAGCACGGGCGCCAGGAGCGCGACGAGCACGAAGAGGGCGACGATCACGGCGCCCGTGATGGCGCCCGGGTTGCGGCGCAGGCGGCGCATCGCGACGCGCCAGATGCTCGCGCCCTCGTCCTGAGCGTCGCGGCGGTCGGGTCCCGTGACGGGCGCGTCCGGGGCCGGCGTGCCCGTGCCGGTCGGCAGGGCCGCCCCGGCGGACGCGGCCGCCGCGCTGGTCGGGTCGGTCATCGGCGTGCTCGCATCCGGGGGTCGATGACGCCGTAGGAGATGTCGACGGCGAGGTTGGCCAGGGCGTACACGACCGCGATGAACAGGATGAAGCCCTGCAGCACGGCGTAGTCGAGGTCGAACACCGCATCCGCGAGGAAGCTGCCGATCCCGTTGAACGCGAAGACCGTCTCGGTGAGGACCGCGCCCGAGAGCAGGAGCCCGACCTGGAGGCCGATCGTCGTCGCGACGGGCAGCATCGCGTTGCGCAGGACGACCCGGCGGCGCAGCCTCGGGGCCTTGAGACCCTTGGCGCGTGCGGTGCGGACGTAGTCGGCCCCCTGGACCTCGATCACCGACGCGCGCGTGATCCGCGCGATGATGGCGAGCGGGATGGAGCCGAGCGCGATCGCGGGCAGCACGAGGTGCGCGAGCGCGTCCCACGCGGCGTCCCACTCGCGCGTGAGGATGCCGTCGAGCACGTAGAAGCCGGTGGGATGGGTCGCGATCATCGCCGGGCTCTGCCGCCCCGTCGACGGGAACCACCCCAGCTCGACGGCGAGCACGTACTTCAGCAGGAAGGCGAGGAAGAACACGGGGATCGTCACGCCGATGAGGGACGCGACGACCGTCCCGTGGTCGAGGAACTTCCCCTGGTGCCGGGCTGCGATGTAGCCGAGCGGGATGCCCACGCCGACCGCGATGACGAGCGCGAGCACGGTGAGCTCGATCGTCGCCGGGAAGCGGTTGAGGAACTCCTCCAGGACGGGCAGCCGCGTGCGGCTCGACGTCCCGAAGTTGCCCTGCAGGAGCTGGCCGAGCCACGTGACGTACTGCTCGTGCAGGGGACGGTCGAAGCCGTACAGCGCGTTGAGCCGCTCGACCGCCTCCGGGGTCGCGCGCTCCCCCAGGAGGGCCGTTGCCGGACCTCCCGGGAGAGCGCGCACCCACAGGAACAGCAGGATCGAGAGCCCGAACAGCGTCGGGATCAGCAGCGCGAGCCGCTGGAGGACGAGTCGGGCCATCGATCAGTCGTCGAGCGTGACGACGTTGAAGACCTCGTCCTGCACGGGCGACGCCGGGTAGTCGTGCACCTTCGGGCTGAAGGCGAGCGACGGCACCGGGTGCGCGAGCGGGACGCCGGGCAGACGCTCGAGGATGGCCTCGTTGGCCGCCTCGTACGCCGCCGTCTGGTCCTCGACGCTCGTCTGGTAGCGGGCGTCGCCGATCATCTGGAACAGCTCGGGGTCGTCGAAGCCCCACTCCATCGACGGGCTCCCGAAGAAGACGCCGATGAAGTTGTAGGTGTCGTTGTAGTCACCGGTCCAGCCGAGCAGGTGCAGGCCGTGGTCCGGCGTGCCCTGCATGCGGTCGAGGTACTCCGGGCTCCAGGGCTCGGGCACCGGGTTGACGGTGATCCCGACCTCCTGGAGGTCGGCGCTGATCGACTGGAACACCTGCTCCGGCGTCGGCATGTAGGGCCGCGACACGTTCGTCGGGTAGTTGAAGTCGATCGTCAGGGCCGACTTGCCGGCCTCGGCGAGCAGCGTCCGGGCCTTGTCCGGGTCGTACTCGTACGTGGTGACCGAGTCGCTCCACCCGGCGACCGACGGCGGGACGAAGTTCGTCGCGATCTCGGTGCCCTCGGGCAGCGTCTGCGCGACGAGCGCCTCCTTGTTGATCGCGTGGGCGATCGCCTGGCGCACGCGCAGGTCGGAGAGCTCCGGGTTCGCCTGGTTCATGCCCAGGTAGAGGATGTTGAAGGGCTCGCGGTTGACGATCTGGAAGCCCTCCTCCTCGAGCGCCGCGACGTCGGCGGGGCCGACGAGGTCGTAGCCGTCGATGTCGCCGGCCTGGAGGGCCTGACGACGCGCGGTGGCGTCCGAGATCACCGGGAAGACGATCCGCTGGACCTGACCCTGCTCGCCCCAGTAGTCGGGGTTGCCCGCCAGACGGACCTCCTGGCCGGCCGTCCACGACTCGAAGACGTAGGGACCCGTGCCGGTCGGGTGCGCGGTCGCGTACTCGGGCAGGATCGGTGCGTCCGCCTCACCCGTGACGTCGTCCGCGCCGTACTCCTCGAGCGCCGTCGGCGACTGCATGGAGAAGGCGGGCAGCGACAGCGCCGAGATGAACTCGGGCAGCGGGCTCTTCATCGTGATGACCGCGGTCGTCTCGTCCGGGGCCTCGCAGCTCTCGTACTTGCCGGTGCCGTCGAGCTCCGGGACGTCGCTCGACGCGAAGCCGCCGTTCACCTTCTGCCAGTAGTACGAGAGGCTCTCGGACTGCTGCACGCCGGTGAAGTTGTTCCAGCGCTCGAAGTTGAAGCAGACGGCCTCGCCGTCGAACGGCGTGCCGTCGTGGAAGGTCACGCCCTCCTTGAGCTGGAACGTGTACTCGAGCCCGTCCTCGCTGACCTCCCAGCTCTCCGCGAGCAGCGGGGCGGGATCGGCGGTGCCGGGCTCCGTCCCGACGAGGCCCTCGAAGATCTGCCGGGCGACGCGGAACGACTCGCCGTCGTTGGCGAACGCGGGGTCGAGCGAGGCCGGGTCGGACGACGCCGCGAAGATGATCGTGTCGCGACCGCCACCTCCGCCCTCGGTCTCCTCGCCACCACCGGTGTCCCGGTCACTCGCCGCGCATGCGGTCAACGCCATCGCGGCCGCGGCGCCCAGCGCCGTCACCCTCACTACGGTCCTCACACGATCACCTCTCGTGGGTCCTGCACACCCGGGGAGTCCGGACGCCGCCGACGCTAACCGCACCGTGTCACGGCGTTGTTACTGGTCGGTCACGTCAGGGACTCGGCGAAACTACTGCCATGGAACGCCTTTTGCCCAACCAGGCCCGGTTCCTCCGGGTGCCCGACGACGCCGGCGGCCGCGCGGCACGCGGTTGGTGGGACGCGAACGCCGCCGAGTACCTGGCCGAGCACGGCGACTTCCTCGGTCCCGCGGACTTCCGCTGGTGCCCCGAGGGGCTGCGCGAGCAGGACGCGCGTCTGCTCGGCGACGTGGCCGGGCGACGCGTCCTGGAGGTCGGTGCCGGCGCGGCGCAGTGCTCGCGGTGGCTCGTCGCCCAGGGGGCCGACGTGGTGGCGACGGACGTCTCCGGCGGGATGCTCGCGCAGGCGCGCCGGATCGACGCGGTCCGCACGGGGACCG
>CAUQTR010000050.1:0-9024 GCA_963521045.1 uncultured Actinotalea sp. | reverse complement strand
GGGTGAGCGACGCGGGCGTGTCCTCGGCGCCCACGAGCGTGCGGTCGGGTGCGTGCAGCGCGGGGCCGCCGGGCAGCACGTCGAGGGAGATCTCGACCGGCTGCGACGCGAGGCCGCCCGAGCGGATCACCACGGTGAACGACGTCGGTCCGAAGGCCGCGGGCGCGACGACGCGGAAGGCGCCGTCGGGCGCGACGGTGACGTCGAGGCCGACGGGCGCGTCGGCCAGCTCGGCCGTCAGGGCGGCACCGGCGGGTGCGACGGCGCCGGCGAGCAGGCCGGGTGCGGCGACGTCGAGCGTCGTGCCCGCCTCGACGGTGTAGCGCTGCGGGAGCGAGTACGGGGTGCCCACGGGTGCGTCGACGAGCAGGGTCGAGTCGTGCAGCGGACCGCCGTCGACCGCACGACCCTTGGCCCCGCCGCTGTGCGGGACGGAGACCGTCACCGACCCGGCGCAGACGCCGCCGTCGGTCGTCGAGGCCTCGAAGAACACGTGGTAGACGCGGCCGTCACTGGTCCCGGACCGCTCGGCGCGCAGCTGCGCGGTCGACGTGCCGACGCCGGACGCGTCCGGCCCGGTCGAGCCGTCGCCGAGCGCGTCGACGGGCTCGTCCTGGCGGATCGCGGTGATGCGCACCGACACGGGGTCGCCGTCCGGGTGGGTGACCCCGACCACCCGCACGCTGCGCATGGTGTGGTTCGGCGGCCAGAGCGTCGCGATGCTCGGGCCCGCGCCCGTGCACGTCGGGCCGACCGGGCGTCGCCGTCGCCAGGGGGAGCGAGACGGCCGCACCCTCCGTCGTGCCCGCGGAGACCTCGGCGTCGTCGACGAGCCACCGGGTCGCGAACGGCGCGTCCTGCGCGCCGGCCGGGTCGACGAGCGCGCCGTCGAGGACGAGCTCCTGCCCCGTGCGCACCGTGACGTCCGGGCCGGCGTCGACGTCGGGCGCGACGTTGACGACGGTGACGACGGCGTCGCCCTGCGCGCACTCGCCGTCCTCGTTGCAGGCCTGCACCGTCACGACGCGCTCGGCCGGGCCGTCGAGGGCCGCGGCGCTGAACGTCGCGATCGCCCCGTCCGTCTCGAACGTGCCGTCGCCGTCGAGGTCCCACGCGTAGGTGACCGGGCGGGGGTCGGCGCCGGGGTCGGAGCTCGCGCCGAGCCGGACGGCACCCGCCTCGGGCACCTGGTAGGGCCCGCCCGCCTCGGGCACGGGCGCGGGGCACGGCGACTGGGTCTCCTCGGCGATCTCCTCGAACACGGCGAGGAGGTCGGTGGCGGTCGCGGCCTGGAGGAACCGCCCGCCCGTGGTCTCGGCGATGCGCGTCAGCAGCGAGGTCTCGATGCCCTGCCCGAGCCCGACGGTGTAGATGACGACGCCCTCGGTCACCGCACGCGTGGTCAGCGCGGCGGAGTAGGGGCCCTCACCGTCCGTCAGGAGGATGAGGAAGCGCCGCTCCTGCGCGGTCGGCCCGGCGAGCTGGTCGAGCCCGGTCTGGACGCCCGGGGTGAGGTTCGTCCCGCCCGTGATGCCGATCCGGTCGAGGGCGGCGCGCAGCGTCGGCAGGTCGCCGGTCATCGGGGCGAGCACGCGCGCGCGGTCGGAGAATCCGATGACCGAGGCCCGGTCTCCAGGCTGGAACCGCTCGACGAACGCGCGGGGGGCCGAGGCGCGCAGCCGGCTCGGGTCGTTCCAGTCCATCGACCCGGACTCGTCGATGACGAAGGCGAAGTCGCCCGTGAGCAGCGTGCCGTCCTGCGCGCTGCACGGGGAGTCGGTCGCCGGCGGCTCCACGGGGGCGGCGTACGCCTGCACGGGCTGCAGCCCGACGAGCAGGAGCGCCAGGCACACCAGCGGGGTGAGGAGACGCGAGAAGCGGGCGACCAGGGTCATCGAGGGGTGCCTTCGAGCGGCCCGCGGCGGCCCGCGCAGCCCCCGGGCGCACGATCGGCAGCCCCGCAGGGTCGGCGGGACGCTATCGGCGATCATGGGCCGCTCCGTACCGCCGATCAGGCGATTCGTCCGGATCGAGGGCATTCATGACCCGTTCGGCCCACGGCGTCGTGCGATGAGACGCCCGGCCCCACCCGATGAGTTCGCGCCACCCGCGCGGTCTTCCTCCGAGCGCACCGCTCGACCCCGCCGGGCGGAGGGGCCGCCAGCGGCCGTCCGGTAGACGACGACGAGGGGATCCCCGTGATCGAGGCACGCGGTCTGGTGCAGACGTTCCAGACCAGGCAGGGCAGGCAGAAGAGCGAGGTGCGCGCCGTCGACGGCGTGGACCTCGATGTCGCGGAGGGTGAGGTGGTCGGGTTCCTCGGGCCCAACGGCGCGGGCAAGACGACCACGCTGCGCATCCTCACCACACTGCTCAAGCCGACGGCGGGCACGGCGCGCGTCGCCGGCTTCGACGTGGCCACGCAGTCCGAGGACGTGCGGCGCAGCATCGGCTACGTCTCCCAGGCGGGCGGCGCGTTCAGCGGCGCACGCGCCGGGGACGAGGTCGTCGACCACGGCATGCTCTACGGCCTGCCACGGCGGGTCGTCGAGGGGCGCGGCAAGCGCCTCTTCGACCAGATGGACCTGCCGGGCCTGTGGACGCGGATGCCGAAGAACATGTCGGGCGGCCAGAAGCGGCGCCTCGACATCGTCATGGGCCTCATCCACGAGCCGAACCTCGTCTTCCTGGACGAGCCGACGACCGGCCTCGACCCGCAGGCGCGCGCCAACCTCTGGCAGCACATCCGCGACCTGCGGGACCGGCTCGGCATCACCGTGCTCCTGACGACGCACTACCTCGACGAGGCCGACGCCCTCTCCGACCGGATCGTGATCATCGACCACGGGCGCGTGGTCGCCTCGGACACCGCGGCGAACCTCAAGGCGCAGGTGGCGGGCGACCTCGTCGATCTCGAGCTCGCCGACCGGGCCCAGCTCCCGCTCGCCGCGCAGAAGCTCGCGACGCTCGCGGGGCCGGAGCGCGTGGAGGTCGTCGACGGGCACGTGCGCGCACGCGTCCAGCGTGCCGGCCGCTCCATCCAAGGGCTCCTGCGCGACCTCGACGCGGACGGCATCGACCTCGAGTCCGTCGAGGTGCTCCGCCCCACGCTCGACGACGTCTTCCTCAGCCTCACCGGGCGCTCCCTGCGGGAGGCCGAGCAGGCGGGCGTCGACGGCCGCGAGGTCGACCCGCCCACACCGCCCGGCACCCCGACCGCCACTCCCGCCGCACCGACCACCGAGGGGGCAGTGCGATGAGCACCTTCTTCCGCGAGAGCTTCATCGTCTTCCGGCGCCAGCTCCGGATGAACCTGCGCAACCCGGCGTGGGTCATCATCGGGATGCTCCAGCCGGTGCTCTACCTGCTGCTGTTCGGTCCGCTGCTCGAGCCCCTCATCGCGCAGTTCGGCGCGGAGAACGCGTACACGTTCTTCGTGCCCGGCATGCTGGTCCAGCTGGGCATCTTCGGCGCGTTCTTCGCCGGGTTCAGCCTCATCGGCGAGTGGCGCGAGGGCGTCATCGAGGCCGAGCGCGTGACGCCGGCGAGCCGTACGGCTCTCCTGGTCGGGCGGCTGTACCGGGACCTGCTGCAGCTCCTCGTGCAGGCGCTCATCCTCATTGCCCTCGGGTACGCGATGGGCATGGTCGCGTCGGCCCGGGGCATGGTCCTCGGCGTCGCGCTCACGCTCCTGCTCGGCGGGGCGTGCGCGGCGGCGTCCAACGCGCTCGCGCTGACGACCAAGTCCGAGGACGTCATGGCCCCCGTGATCAACATGGTCATGATGCCCGTGCTGCTGCTGTCCGGGATCCTGCTGCCGATGACGATCGGGCCGCGGTGGCTGGAGCGGGCCAGCGACTTCATGCCGATCCGGCACGTCGTCGACGCGGTCCGGTCGTCCTTCGCGGGCGACTTCTCCTCGGCCGCGCTCGGCTGGGGCGTGGGCTGGTCGCTCGTGATGTTCCTGCTGGCGATCTGGTGGGGCACCGCCACGTTCCGCCGCGAGAACGCCTGACGCCGACTGGACGCTCAGCGACGGCGGCCGAACCAGCCCCGGCGCCGTTCGCCGTCCGACGACGGCTCCGGCTGGGCCGCCGCGGTGGTGCCGGTACCGGCACCGCCTCCCATGGACCCCGAGACCTTCGCGACCCGTCCGAGGTCGTCGAACCCCACGACCAGCGATCCGTCGCTCAGCGTGAGCGCGAGCGACGCCCCGTCGTCGGTCAGCGGGATGCCGCGCAGCGCGGCGTAGGACGTCACCGCGCGACGGTGGTCGGCGACCGTCGTCGTGCCGATGGCCTCGCTGATCGAGCGGGCGACGCGCGGCACCGACGGCGTCGGGAGGGCGAAGCTCGGGTGCTCGACCAGGAACCAGATCCGCGTGCCACCGGTCACCGGCGCGGAGTAGTGCGTCCAGCTCCGGTTGACCACCTTCGCGGCGAGCGCGAGCCGGTAGGGCAGCTCGTCGGTCAGCGGCAGCTCCGGGGTCGTCAGCTCGGACACCCCCTCGACGCCACGGACGCTCTCCGCGGCCACGAGGACGGCGTCGGGGAAGCCGTTGACGTTGTTCCAGCCCCACATCCACGAGCCGGGACCGGGCGCCGCGGTGCCGATGAGCTGCGCCCGGCAGGCCGTGGCCACGCCCGTCGCCGAGGTGAACGTCAGGGTCCCGGCCTGCAGGTCGGCGTCCCACCGGTCGTCCCCGTGCAGGTCCGCGAGATGGGCCTGCGCCTCGGCCGAGAGGACGGCGGCGTCGTCGACCAGGGACTGCAGGCTCGTGGGTGCGCTCATCGGCCGAGGTTAGCGGCGGGCGTCCCCAGCGGGAGGCCGCGCCGGGCCCGGACGTGTCGGTGGGCTGGTGCACGATGGGCGCATGCCACCCGAGCTGCCCGAGCTGGTCGTCCCCGACGCCGCCGGCTGGCGCGCCTGGCTCGAGGAGCACCACACCTCTGCGCCGGGCGTCTGGCTCACCCTCACCAAGAAGGGCGGCACGGTGACCTCGCTGACCTACGAGCAGGCCGTGCTCGAGGCGCTCTGCTTCGGCTGGATCGACGGGCAGGCCCGCTCGCGCGACGCCGAGAGCTCGTTCCAGCGGATGACCCCGCGGCGGGCCCGCTCGCGGTGGTCGGCCCTCAACGTCAAGCGGGTCGGCCGGCTCGAGGCCGAGGGCCGGATGACCGAGGCCGGGCGGGTGCAGGTGCGCGCGGCCCAGGCGGACGGCCGCTGGGAGGCCGCGTACGAGGGACCGGCGACCATCGAGGTGCCGGACGACCTCCGGCAGGCGCTGGCGGCGGAGCCCCGTGCCCAGGCCTGGTGGGAGGTCCTGACGTCCGCCAACCGGTTCGCGATCCTCGTCCGGATCGGCGGGGTCAAGAAGGCCGAGACCCGCGAGCGCAAGGTCCGCGAGTTCGTGGCGGCGCTCGCCGAGGGTCGCACGCCCTACCCGCAGAAGCGCCGCCCCGAGGACGCCTAGCCCCGGGGCGCGCTCGGCGAGGGCAGCTGCCGTCCCGGACGGCTCAGCATCGGGCCGAGCCTGCCGATGGGACCGTGCGGTCGCGTGGGGCTGCCGCGCCCGGGGACGGGCGGCTGACGGGCGGAGCGACGCATGGCGCGGGAACGGTCCGAGGCGGAGTCACAGGTCGCCGAGCTGCTCCACACCGCGCGCGAGGCGCTCGGCCTGAGCGTCGCGTTCCTCAGCCGGCTCGACGGCACCACGCAGCACCTCGAGGTCGTCGACTCGTCGCTGCCCCTGATGTTCCGCGACGGCATGACGCAGCGCCAGGAGACGAGCCTGTGCCAGGCGATCATCGACGAGCGCCTGCCCGACGTCATCACCGACGCGCGCGACCACCCCGCCGCCCGGCGGCTGCCGGCGGTGCGCCTCGCGCACGTGCGCAGCTACGTCTCGGCACCGGTCACGCTCAGCGACGGACGTCTCTACGGCACGTTCTGCGCGCTCGGCCTCACGGCGGACCGCGGGCTGTCCGGCCGCGACGCCGCCCTGCTGCGGGTCCTCGCCTCCGCCGCCGCCATGATCATCGAGCCGGGCGTGCTCGAGCGCGAGCGTCGCACCGAGATCGAGGCCCGCCTGCTCCCCGTCGTGCGGGCCGGCGGACCGACGGTGGTGCTCCAGCCGATCGTCGACCTCGCGAGCGGCCTGCGCACCGGCGCGGAGGCGCTCAGCCGCTTCCCGGCGGCGTGGGGTCTGGCACCCGACGTCGTCTTCGCCCAGGCGCACGACGTCGGCGTCGGGCACCGCCTCGAGCTGCTCGCGATCGAGCGCGCGGCGGAGCTGCTCGACCGGATCGACGGTCATCTCGCCCTCAACGTCTCCCCCGCCACGCTGCTCACGCCGCAGTGCGCGGCACTGCTCGACCGGCTGCCGCTCGACCGTGTGGTGCTCGAGCTCTCCGAGCACGACCAGGTCGCGGACTACGACGCGCTGCGGGCGGCCCTCGAGCGCCCCCGTGCGGCCGGCATGCTCCTGGCGATCGACGACGTCGGCGCCGGGTTCTCGTCGCTGCGGCACATCGTCCTGTGCGCGCCGGACGTCATCAAGCTCGACCGCAGCATCGTCGACGGCATCGCCGGGGACGCCGTGCTGCGCACCCTCGTCGGTGCCCTGGTCGGGTTCGCGCACGACATCGGCACGAGCGTCGTCGCCGAGGGCGTCGAGACCGCCGCCGACGTCGCCGCCCTGCGCGCGCTCGCCGTCGACGAAGCGCAGGGCTGGTTCTTCGGGCGTCCGGGCCCGCCCGAGGCCCTCGGACCGCTCGCGCCCGGCGTCCCGTCCCAGCGGACGGTCGCCCGCGCCTCCTGAGCGCGACGGTGGTGGGGCAGCGCCCGGGGCGCCGTCGGCCCGTCCGTCGTCAGGGCGCCAGCTGGCGCTCGAGCGGCACGGTGCGGTCCGACACGACGTCCCCCGTGTGCTTCGTCGTCACGGTCTCGATGAGCACGATGCCCACCTCCTCGTCGGCGACGGGGTTGTGCCGCACCCCGGCGGGCACGACGTAGAGCTGGCCCGGCCCGAGGGTCACCTCGCGGTCGCCCTCGAGCTGGATCCGCAGGGTCCCGTGGACGACGAGGAAGAGCTCGTCCTCGTCGTCGTGCGCGTGCCACACGAGCTCCCCCAGCAGCTTCGCGACCTTGACGTACTGGTCGTTGACGCGGCCGATGACGCGCGGCGTCCAGTGGTCGGTCACGGCGGCGAGGGCCTGGACGTAGTCGACGGGCAGCTCCATCGGGCCACCGTAGCGAGCGGCCCCGCACCACCCGGCCGGCCGCCTCGCGTCGGCTGTCGATTTCCACCGCCCCCGCGCGTCATGCTTCCGACGGGGCCGCAGGGGCGTCGTCGGGACCGAGGAGGAGACATGACCGCACAGGAGTACGTGGTGCTGCTGCACGGGGCTGAGGCACTCTGGCGCGACGCCGACGAGGCCGCCCGGGTCGAGGCCTACGCGGAGCACGGCGAGTTCACCCGGCTGTGCGAGGAGCACGGCCACGAGATCGTCGGCGGCGCGGAGCTGCGGCTCAGCGAGACGTCGATCGTGGTGCGCCGGCGCGACGGGGACGTCCAGGTCACCGAGGGCCCGTTCACCGAGACGATCGAGCAGCTCGGCGGCTTCTACCAGATCCGCACGTCCGACGTCGCGGACCTCGCGCGCCTCACCGCGCTGCTCGTCGGCAGCGGGGCGGCGGAGATCCGGCCGGTCGTGCCCGCCGAGGAGCGCCCCGACATGGCGGAGCACGCTGCCGCCGGGTCGGTCTCATGAGGTTCGTCGTCCTCATGCACGGCGACGAAGCACGCTGGCGGGACGGCACGCCGCAGGAGCGCGCGGACGTCGTCGACCGGCACACCGCGTTCGCGGAGCAGGCGCCGGGGCTGGGGTGCGCCGTGGTCGGCGGCGAGGCCCTGACCGACGTCGTCCTCGCGACGAGCGTCCGGCGCCAGGGCGGCCGGCTCGAGGTCACCGAGGGTCCGTACGCGGAGACGGTCGAGCAGGTGGGCGGGTTCTACGTCGTCGAGGCGCGCGACGTCGACGTGGTCACCGAGGCGCTGCACCTCCTGCCGGAGTACTACGGCTTCGAGATCCGGCCCGTGCTGGACCTCGACTGACGTGCCCGACGCCGTGCCCGGTGCGATGCCCGACGACGGGGGTGCGACGCCGGCCCTGGAGCTCGCCTGGCGCGAGCACTGGGGCCGGCTCGTCGGCCTGCTCATCGGGCAGACGGCCCGGCCGGACCTCGCCGAGGACGCCGTCGCGGAGGCCTTCGCGTCGGCGGCGCGGACGTGGCCGACGTCGGGCGTCCCGGCCTCACCCGGAGCCTGGCTCCTCACGGCGGCGCGTCGGCGCGCGCTCGACGTGCTGCGCTCGGAGGCAGTCCACCAGCGCAAGCAGCCGCTCATGGTCGTCGACGCCGACCTGCGGGACCGGGCCGCCGCGACGGTCGACCCGGGCTCGCACCTGGCCGACGAGCGGCTGCGGCTCGTCTTCACGTGCTGCCACCCGGCGCTCGCGGCCGACGCGCGCGTCGCGCTCACCCTGCGGTTCGTCGTCGGCCTGGACGTCGCGGACATCGCCGCGCTCCTCCTGCTGCAGGAGGCGACGGCGGCGGCACGCCTGACGCGCGCCAAGAAGCGGCTCGCCGCGGCGGGCATCCCGTTCGTCACCCCGTCACCCGAGCGCCTCGACGAGCGGCTCGACGTCGTCGCGACCGTGGTCTACCTCGTCTTCACGGCCGGGTACCACCCAGGACCGCGGGACCGCGGGCTGCGCGTCGACCTGGGGGACGAGGCGATCCGCCTGGCCCGCCTCCTCGACGAGCAGCTGCCCTGCCGGCCCGTGGTCCGCGCGCTCCTCGCGCTCCTCCTGCTGCAGCACTCCCGGCGCGACGCGCGGCTCGACGAGGAGGGCGCGCTGGTCCTGCTGCCCGACCAGGACCGCGCCCGGTGGCACGCCGACGAGATCGCGGACGGCGTCGCCGTGCTCCGGGAGCTGGGACCGGCCACCGGCCTGGCGGAGG
>CAUQTR010000049.1:0-9339 GCA_963521045.1 uncultured Actinotalea sp. | reverse complement strand
CCTCGATCGTGTCCCGCATCGGGACGAGGGCGTCGAGGAGGGTCTTGTCGCCGAGCTCGGCACTGCCGCGTGCCTTGATCCCCGCGACCGCGGCGTCGAGCATCGCGACGACGGTCGCCCCGTCGAGGGTGTCGTGCCCGCGCGCGGCGCCGGCCGCCCGGAGGAAGGCCGTGCCCCAGATGGGGCCGGACGTGCCGCCGATGCGGCTCGTGATCGCCATGGCGACCTTCTGCAGGAAGGTCGCGGCGTCGGCGCGGTCGTAGGAGTCCCAGTCGCGGAGCACGATCTCGAAGCCGCGCGCGAGCGAGTAGCCGAAGTCCCCGTCGCCGACCACGGAGTCCAGGTCGCCGAAGTACTTCTCGTTGGCGACCGCGGTCTCGGCGACGACGCGGACGACGAACTCGACGTCGGCCAGTGCTGCGGCCATGGGCTCACTCCTGGGTGTCGTGCGCGGGCGGGGTGTCGTGCGCGGGCGGGGCGGGATGTGGCGCGGCCGGCTGCTGTGAGGCGGCGAGCAGGCGTGCGAGGTCGGCGAGGCGGACCTCGTCGCGTACGCCGAGGTGGTGCGGGTCGCTCAGGACGCGTGCGGGCTCGGTGGCGTCGCCGAGCGAGGAGACGACGAGTGCCGCGCCCGTGAAGTCCTCGTCGGTCGTGTACGCGCTGACCGTGACGACGGTCGCGAGGCGAGCGGCGAGCGCCGCGCGAAGGCCGTTGGCGCTGTCCTCGACGACGACGCAGTCCGACGGGTCGTGGCCGATGCCCTCGAGCGCCAGCAGGTAGATGTCGGGGGCCGGCTTCTTGTGCGCGACGACGTCGCCCGCGAAGACCGCGAAGGAGGCCGCGCGCTCCGGCCCGACGGCGTGCTCGAGAACCGCACGTACGGACGGCTCGGCCGATGTCGAGGCGACCGCGAGCGTCCAGCCCGCGGCGGCCGCCTCCTCGACGAGGCGCGGGATGCCCGGCCGGGCCGGCAGGTCACCCGCCTGGACGCGGGCGATGTAGTGCGCGGTCTTGCGCCGGTGCCAGTCGGCCAGCAGCTCCCGGCGCGCGTCCGGCTCGGTCGGCAGACCCGCGCGCGCGACGACGTCGTCGGTGAGCGCGCTCGCCATGCGCTCCTTGCCGCCGCCGATGGTCACGTAGCGCGCGTAGTCCTGCTCGCTCCAGCGGACCGGCAGCCCGACCTCGGCGAACGTCTCGTTGAACGCGGGCAGGTGCCCGTAGCGCTCGGTGTCGGCGAGCACGCCGTCGCAGTCGAAGATCAGCGCGGGGCTCATGCGGCGGACGCCCCCACGGCCTGCCCCGCGGACCCGAACATCTCCAGCCGGCCCGCCGTCTCCTGCGTCACGGCGCGGGCGATGTCGGCGAACATCGAGGGCGGGTCCCACCGACCCGAGGCACGGGCCGTGCGCAGGTGCTCCTCGGCCGCCTGCATGTAGGCGAGCTTGAGACCGGTGGAGATGTTGATCTTCGAGACGCCGGCGTCGATGAAGGCCCGGAAGTCCGCCTCCGCGAGACCGGTGCCACCGTGCAGCACGATCGGCCGGTCGGTCAGCGCCGCCAGCTCGCGCACCCGGTCCGGGAGCAGGACCGGCGCCCGGGTGTACTGGCCGTGGGCGGTGCCGAGCTGCGGGGCGAGCAGGTCGGCGCCGGTGCGCTCGGCGACCTCGACCAGGGTCCGGACGTCGTACGCGTGCGCGGCGACATCCGAGCCGATGCCGTCCTCGACGCCGACGATGTTCTCGATCTCCGACTCGACCTCGACCCCGGCGGCGTGCGCGAGCGCCACGACCTCGGCGGTCTCCCGCTCGGCCTGCTCGAGGTCGCGGTCGGACGCGTCGAAGAGCACCGACGACCAGCCGGCTGCCACGACCGTGTCGATGACGTCGCGGTGCGGGCAGTGGTCGAGGTGCAGCGCCACGGGGACCGGCGCGGGCGCGGCGGCCGCCCGGAACATCGTGGTCGTCAGGTCGACGCCGATCGAGCGCACCGTCTTCACCGAGAACTGGACGATCACGGGCGACGACGCCTCGACGGCCGCGGCCACGACGGCGCGCAGGCTGAGGTCGTCGAGCACGTTGACGGCGGCGACCGCGTACCCGTGCTCGCGGGCGTGCCGGGCGAGGCGGAGCGTCGAGGCGATCATGGCAACCCTCGTCGTCGAAGGTGCTGGGCTATACAGGCCCATACAGGTGCTGCCGACAGTACGCAGGCACCGCTGGGCTGTCCAGGGGCGACTGGCGTCGCGGAGGGCTCGGAGGGCGCCGTCGGGGCACCCGCGCCCTAGGGTCATCGCGTGCCCGCCTCCGTTCCCGCCCAGCCCGACGTCGAGGCGCCCAGCGCCCGCGTCTCGGTCCGCCTCGAGCCCGTCGCCGCGGAGTGGTCGGGCCGGGTGCCCCCGGACGGGGCCTTCCGCGCGGTGCCGCTGCTCCTGGTCCTCGGTGACCCGGCGGACCTGGTGGTCGTCGGGCGGGTCCACGTCCGCCAGGACGGGCCGGACGTGACCGTGGACGCGGTCATCGACGGGGTCTGGGTCACGGTCGACGGCGGGTGGGAACCGGCCGGTCCGGCCGAGCCGCGCGACGTCGACGTGCGCATCCAGCGCGCCCTGCGCGAGGTCCGCGTCGACGCACCCGCCGAGGTGCTCGCCGACCCGCAGGGCGCCGTCGCCCGCTTCGCGAAGAGCCTCGCCGAGGGGTCGCGGGGCGCCGTGGCGCGGCTGCGTGCCCTGCGCTACGCGGTCGAGTCGGGGCTCGCCGACCAGCTCCGCCCCGGTCGGCGGGACTCGGTCCTGCCGGCGCTGGCCACCCTCCTCGAGCTCGGCGTGATGAGCGGACGCGCCGCCGACCAGGCCCGCGAGGCGGTGCGCGAGGGGCTGTGGGTGTGGCTGACGGACCCCGAGGCGTACCACTCCTACCGCGTCACGCAGGACCCGACCATCCTCAGCGGCCACGCGCCCGCGGACCACGCGACCCGGCCGTGGATGCGCACGCACGACGCCACGGTGCGTCAGTGCCGTGCCATGGAGGAGCAGCTGACCGCCGAGGCGGACGTCATCTCGAGCCTACTCGACGCCGCCGCGACGGTCGCGTCCGCGCGCGAGTCCGAGTCCCAGCAGCTCTTCAACACGCTCGTCGGGGTCGCGGCCGTCGGGCTCGGGCTGCCCGCGCTCGTCCTGTCGCTCTACGGCGCGGACCAGCTCGTCCCGCTCACCTCGCTGCGGCAGGTCCTCGCCCTGCTCCCCATCGCCCTGGCCGCAGGGCTCGCCGGCGTCGTCGCGGTGCGGCAGCTGCCCGCGGGCAGCACGCGCAAGCACGTCGCCGGGACGGTGCTCGTGGTGCTGGCGCTCCTGCTGTTCCTCGTCTTCGCGGGTGTCGTCGCGCCGGGTGGCGGCGGGTAGACGGCGGTCCGGCCCGGCCCGCGGCAGCGGGTCAGGCCCGGCGGCGGAACGGCGCGAGCGTCGCCCGCATCGTCTCCGCCGCACCCCACTCGTTGTCGTACTGGGCGACGACGGCGAGGTGCTGGCGCAGCTGGAGGATCGGCATGCGGTCCCGCCACCCGGCGTCGAGCCCGGTGAGCTCGGCGTACAGGTCGAAGAACGCCCGCGCCTCGGGCGGCGGCGCCGTCGTCCACAGATGGGCGAGGTCGACGTCCGCCCAGGTGTAGGACGCGGCCGGGTCGATCAGTGCCGGCCGCCCGTCCGCGGTCGCCAGGACGTTGCCCATCCACAGGTCGCCGTGCGTCAGGCAGGCGGGCCGGACGGGCAGCAGCTCGGGCAGGCGCTCGCAGAGCCGCTCGAGCGCCGCCCGGCCCTCGCTGCCGAGCGCCTCGTCGACGCGCGGCTCGCCCAGCCACCGCAGCAGGCGGTGCTGCGCGAAGAACGCGAAGCCGTCCTCCGTCCACGTGTTGACCTGCCGTCGCCGGCCCAGCCACCCGTCCTGGTGCCAGCCGAACCGGTCGTGCGTCGTCGTGGTGTGCAGACGGGCCACGACGTGCGCGAGCCGGACCCAGAACTCCTCGTCCGCGGGCCGCGGGTGCAGGGCCTCGAGCACGAGCACCGACGGCGTGACGAGGACGACGTCGGGCGTCGCGGCGCCGCCGTCCTCGCGCAGCGCGGCGAGACCCTCGGCCTCCGTCGCGAAGACGTGATCGGACGGCGCCTCGGCGAAGGCCTTGACGAAGACCGACGTGCCGTCGCGACGTCGGGCGAGCCCGGCCGTCGCGGCCAGCCCGCCGGGCGCGGGCTCCACCGAGACGACGTCGGTCAGGCCGACGTCGTGAAGCAGCTCGAGCAGCACCGGTGCGGGTCTCGTCGCGGGCGCGGGCTCAGGAGCAGCTGTCGCAGATGCCCGTCGCCGGCAGTGCCATCGAGCACGTGGGGCAGATGGCGACCGGCACCTCCCGCGTGGTGGTGCGCGTGGAGGTCGACCGCGCGGCAGCGGCCCGCGGTGCGCGCGGCGTGCGGGTCGCGGTGCGGACCACCGTGCGCGTCACCGTGACCGGCTCGGTCACCTCGAACCCGCGCTTGCGCAGGATCGCGACGGCGCCGGGCATGGAGTGGTCGACCTCCTCGGGCGTCGCGAGGCGTCCGGTCGCGAAGCGGTGGGCGACGCCGAGCACAGCCTGGGAGTCGTAGCTGCGGCCCTCGTGGACCAGCGGGTACGCGGCCGACGGGGCGAAGCCGTAGACGGCGAGGAAGTCCTCGGCGCCCCGCGTGTCGTACTCGGCCAGGGCCTGCAGCACGTGCGTCCTGGTCACGGAGGAGAAGGTCGCCATGACACCCCACCCTACGACGCCGCCGGTCGGTGGCAGGACTACGGTCGGCGGGTGCCCGCGTCCCCCTCGCCCGCGGATCGGGGAACCCGGACGGCCGTGGTCGTGGGCGGCGGGCCGGCGGGGCTCATGGCCGCCGAGCGTCTCGCGGGTGCGGGCGTCGCGGTCACCGTGTACGACCGCATGCCGTCGCCGGCCCGCAAGCTGCTCCTCGCCGGGCACGGCGGGCTCAACATCACGCACTCCGAGCCGCTCGACCGCTTCGTCGCGCGGTACGGCGCCTCCGCCGGGCACCTGGCGCCCGCCCTCACGGCGTTCGGCCCGGCGGACCTGCGTGCGTGGTGCGCCGGGCTCGGCGAGGAGACGTTCGTCGGCTCGAGCGGGCGGGTGTTCCCCCGGTCGTTCCGCGCGACGCCGCTCGTGCGCGCCTGGCTGACGCGGCTGACGGACCTCGGCGTGCGGATCGAGCGGCGACAGCGCTGGACGGGCTGGGCCGACGACGGCACCCTGCGTCTCGAGGCCGTCGACGGGACCGTGGCGGAGGTCCGCGCAGACGCCACGGTCTTCGCGCTCGGCGGCGCCTCGTGGCCGCGGCTCGGGTCCGACGGCGGCTGGGTGGGTCCCTTCACCGAGCGCGGCGTCGAGGTCACGGCGCTGCGGGCCGCGAACGTCGGCGTCCGCGTCGGGTGGTCCGAGCGCTTCGCCGAGCGTTTCGCCGGGACGCCGCTCAAGAGCGTGGCGCTCACGGTGCGAGGGAACGACGGCGCGACCGTGCGGGGCGACGCGATGGTGACGCGCGCCGGGGTCGAGGGCGGGCCGGTCTACGCGCTCGGTGCTGCGATCCGCGCCGCGCTCGATGCCGACGACCGGTGCGTGCTGGAGGTCGACCTGCGCCCGGACCGGTCGGCGGCCCGGCTCGCGGACCGGCTCGGGCAGCGTCGTCCGAAGGACTCGGTCTCGACGTCGCTGCGCCGGACGATCGGCCTCGACCCGGTCGCCGTCGCGCTGCTGCGCGAGGCCGGCGGTGGTGCGCTTCCCCCCGAGCCGGCGGCCCTCGCCGCCCTGGCCAAGGCCGTACCGGTCGAGGTGACCGGGACCATGCCGATCGACCGCGCCATCTCGACAGCGGGCGGCATCGCGTGGTCCGAGGTCGACGAGAAGCTCATGCTCCGGCGCCTGCCGGGCACGTTCGTGGCCGGCGAGATGCTCGACTGGGAGGCCCCCACGGGCGGGTACCTGCTCCAGGCGTCCTTCGCCACGGGCGTCGTCGCGGCGAACGGCGCGCTGACGTGGCTGGGTCGCGGCTGACGGTCACAGCCGCGGGTCGACGGCCTCCGACTCGAGTGCGAGGACCGCGAACACGGCCTCGTGGACGCGCCAGAGCGGCTCGCCGCCGGTGAGCCGCGCCAGGGCCTCGAGGCCGAGCGCGTACTCGCGCAGCGCGAGGCTGCGCTTGCGGCCCAGGTGCCGGGACCGCAGCCGCTCCAGGTGCACGGGCTCGGTGTAGTCGGGGCCGTAGATGATCCGCAGGTACTCCCGGCCGCGCACCTTGATGCCCGGCTGGACGAGTCCCCGCGGGCCACGCACGTAGTTGGCCAGCGGCTTGACGACCATCCCCTCGCCGCCGTCCGCCGTGAGATCGCTCCACCAGGACACCCCCTCGGCGCGAGACGCCTCGTCCGTGAGGTCGACCACCAGCCGCCGGGTCGTCGTGAGCACCCCCGAGCGGTCGGCCCGGACGAGCGCGTCGGCGATGCGCAGGTGCCACAGGTGGTCGCGCGTCTCGAACGTCGCGGCGTCCGTGGCGAGCAGCTGGAACGGCGCGAGGCGCACGCCGTCGAGGCCGTCCGTGGGCCAGACGTAGCGCCGGTAGGCGTCGGTGAAGGCGTCCGCGTTCGCTCGCCTCGACCGCGTGCGCTCCAGCAACCCGCGCACCGGGAGCCCGGCTGCCGACGCCGCCTCGAGTGCCGCGACCCCTGCGGGGAGGGCTGTCCGGGCCGCCGCTCCCACGGCGGCGTACTGGTGACGCAGCAGGTCCTCGGCCTTGACGGACCACGGCATGAGCTCGCAGTCGAGCAGCAGCCAGTCGGCGGGGGCGCCGTCCTTGCCGCCCTCGTCCCAGGTTTCCCCGGCGGTCGCCGCCGCACGGACGACCCCGAGCAGCTGCTCGGTGCGCGCAGCGTCGAAGAACGGCCGTCCCGTGCGGGTGTGGACGACCCCGGACATCCCGGCGGGCATGCCGAAGCGTGAGCGCGCGACGCCGGCGTCCCGGCAGACGAGCACCACGGCGCGCGAGCCCATGTGCTTCTCCTCGCACACGACCCGGTCGACGCCGGCGTCCCGGTAGGCGTCGAAGGCCTGAGCCGGGTGCTCCAGGAGGTCGCCCTCGGCGGCCGTGGCGCACGGGCTCATCGTGGGGGGCAGGTAGACCAGCCACCGCGGGTCGACCGCGAAGCGGCTCATCACCTCGAGCGCGCCCGCGGCGTTCTCCTCGGCGATCGTCACGCGCCCGTGCAGCCCGGTCTCCACGACCCGCTTGCCGAGGACGTCCGTGACGTCGAGCACGTCGGGGTCGCGGCGGGGGACCTCCGGCGTGCCGCCGGTGCCGGCCGCTGTCTCCTCCCACGTGGGGAACGGGCGGCCGGGCTCGTACCAGACGCGCTCGGCGGAGACCTGGACGAGCTCCTTCTCCGGGTAGCGCAACGCGGAGAGGTGCCCGCCGAAGACGCAGCCCGTGTCCAGGCACATGGTGTTGTTCACCCAGGTGGGGACCGGGGTCGGGGTGTGCCCGTAGAGGACCATCGCGCGGCCGCGGTAGTCGTCGGCCCACGGCAGCCGCACGGGTAGGCCGAACTCGTCCGACTCGCCCGTCGTGTCGCCGTAGAGAGCGAAGGCCCGGACGCGTCCCGAGGCCCGGTTGTGGAACGCCTCCTTGAGCCCGGCGTGCGCGACGACGAGCTTCCCGCCGTCCAGCACGAGGTGCGCGACGAGTCCGTCGCAGAAGTCCCGCACCGCGGCCCGGAACTCGGCCGGCTCGGCGCCCAGCTGGTCCAGCGTCGTCTCGAGGCCGTGCGAGACCTGCACCGAGCGGCCGTCGAGCGCCCGGACCAGCTTGTGCTCGTGGTTGCCGGGGACGGCGAGCGCATGGCCCGCCGCGACCATCCCCATGACGAGTCGGAGCACACCAGGGCTGTCCGGGCCGCGGTCCACGAGGTCGCCGACGAACAGCGCGCGGCGGCCGTCGGGGTGGACGGCGTCGACCGCCCGCCCCGCGTCGTCCCGGACGATCGCGTAGCCCAGCTGCCCCAGCAGCGCCTCGAGCTCGGAGCGGCAGCCGTGGACGTCGCCGATCACGTCGAAGGGCCCGTGCTCGTCCCGGCGGTCGCTGCGCAGCGGCTGCCGCTCGATCACCGCCGCGTCGACCGCATCGGTGCCCGTGAGCACGTGGAGGGTGCGGAACCCCTCGCGCCCCAGCCCACGCAGCGATCGCCGCAGCTGGTCGCGCTGCCGCCGGACGACGTGCGCGGCGAGGTCGCGGTCCTCCCGCGCGGCGTTCCGGTCGAGGCAGACCTGCTCGGGGACGTCGAGGACGATGGCCACGGGCAGCACGTCGTGCGCCCGTGCGAGCGCGACCAGGGACTTCCGCGCGGCCGGTTGCACGTTCGTGGCGTCGACGACCGTGAGGAGCCCGGCGTCGAGCCGCTTTCCCGCGATGTGGTGCAGCACGTCGAACGCCGCGGCGGTCGCCTCCTGCGAGTTGACGTCGTTCGAGACGAGGCCGCGGCAGAAGTCCGAGGAGAGCGTCTCGAACGGGCCGAAGTGTCGTGCCGCGAAGGTGGACTTCCCCGAACCGGAGACGCCGATGAGCACGACGAGCGAGAGTGCGGGGACCGTCAGGGTCGTCATCGCGCACCCCCGTCGACCGCGTGGGCCGCGCCGGCTCGTCGGAAGACCGCCATCTGGGTCGGCGGCCCGACCTCGGCGTCTTCCTCGCCGACCGGTAGGAGGTCGACGTCGTACCCGTACCTGCTCGCCGCGCCCTGCGCCCACGCGCCGAACTCCGCGCGCGTCCACTCGAACCGGTGGTCGTGGTGCCGCATGTGCCCGGCCGTGAGGGTGGGGTACCGGACGTTGTGCTCCGCGTTCGGCGTGGTGACGACCAGGGTGGCCGGGGCGGCGGCGCCCAGGACCGCGCGCTCGAGGGCGGGCAGCCGGGGCGGGTCGACGTGCTCGATCACCTCCATGAGGACCGCCGCGTCGAACCCCTGCACTCGTGCGTCCGAGTAGGTCACGGAGGACTGGACGAGGTCGACGCGCTGGCGCTGCCGGTCGGGCAGGGTGTCGAGGTGGAGCTTGCGCGTCGCCGTCACGAGGGCGCGGGGTGACACGTCCACGCCGAGGAGCCGCTCGAACGACGGGTCTCGCAGGAGCTCGCTCAGCAGGGCACCTTCGCCGCAGCCGAGGTCGACGACGGAGCGGGCGCCCGCGCGCCGGAGCTGCGCCACCACGGCGTCGAGTCGCTGCCGCGCGAGCGGCACCGTGCCGGTCGCGGCGGGATCTGCCCCGGCC
>CAUQTR010000048.1:0-9486 GCA_963521045.1 uncultured Actinotalea sp. | reverse complement strand
GAGCTGGTCCGAGCGACGCTGGCCGGCCACCCGTGCCCCGTCGGCGGCGACCTGCACCGGGTCGGGTGGTCGGGACGCGAGCGTCTCGGCGGCGGCCTGGGCGTGCTCCAGGGCGGTCCTGGCCTCGGCGAGGGCGGCGTCGACCTGCCGGAGCATCGCCGTGGTCTGGAGGAACTCGAGCTCCAGGTGTCCCGCGCACTGCCTGCTCAACGACTGCAGGTAGACGGTGTCGAGGACCAGGGGACCGTCGGTCGTGGCCTCGGGTGGCGCGGCAGCGAGCCGGCGGGCCACCGGACCACGGTCCAGGTACCCGGCGAACCCGTCACGCCAGGTGAGGGGCCAGGTGTAGTCGAGCCTCGGGGCCAGGTCGCGCTGGAAGCCGGCGAAGGCTCCGGCGCCGGTGGCCTGGTCGGGGGTGAGGAGGGACGGGCGCATCGTGGTGCCTCTCTCGTGGTCGGGCGTGGCTGCAGGACCTCGCCGACTGGCGGTGTCCTTTCGGCTTGGGGGGAGTTCCCCCCGTGCCGCGCGCTCAGCGGCGTCCGAGCGACTGGCCGGTGACCGTCGCGATGGCCTGGGCCATCGCTCGTGCCGTGGCCTGGCGGTCCGTGCCGTCGAACCGGACCGGTGCCGCGTACGGGTACACCTGGCTCCAGAGGTCGGGGACGGCGATGCTCGGCGACGGGACGAGGAGCGCGAGGTCGTCCACGCCGATCGCGGCGAGCTGGCTGCGTGCGGTCGCGCTGCCGGCGGGCAGCTGGTCGGCGTCGGCGTCGGAGACGACCAGCAGCGCCGTGCCGCACGCGGTCGAGGGCAGGGCGCCGACCGTGTCGATCACGGGTTGCCACGAGGTGCCGGCCATGTCGGTCGGCGCGTCGGGGGCGGCGAGGGGCTCGTGGTCGAGCGAGCCGATGCTCGTCGGGCCGGTGACGGGGCCGGCGGTGGAGGCGAACGTCAGGGCAGCCACCTCGTCGTCCGGGCGCAGGTTTCCCGGCAGCCAGGTGAGCAGCGTCGCGATCGCGGCGTCGCGGGCGGAGGCGACCTGGTCCATCGAGCCCGAGACATCCGAGGCGATGACGAGGCGCGTGCACTGCGGGCCGCGCGGCCCGACGAGCGCCAGGTCCTCCAGCGGCGCGTCGCTGCGGTGGGTCAGGGCCCAGGCGGCGATCACCAGTGCGGCGACGATGGCGAGGGGCAGCACGACGCGCGCGGGGCGGGACCCGCGCGAACGCAGGTCCCCGAGGCGGCCGGAGCGTGCCGGTCCGGCGGTGGTGCCGATGGTCGAGCGGCTGGTCGCAGCCATGACGGTCTCCGTTCGGGTGGAAGGTCGAGCGGCGCCGGACCCGGGTCGGGCAGGCCCCGGGCAGCACGAGGGCCCGGGCCGACCGATCGGGGTCGACCCGGGCCTCGTGCTCGGGTTCAGCAGTGGTCGGTGAGCGTGATGCGCACCGAGCGGTTCAGCGACGCCGCTCCGGGCAGGAGCGCACCCGACGCATCGCGGTCGGGCATGACGTACTCGGGGAAGTCCGAGCCGACGCCCACCACCTCGGTGAACTGCGAGGCGGGCACCCCGGCGCCGACGAGCCGGTCGACGATCGCCCGCGCCCGGGCCAGACCCAGCTCGGTCTGGGCCGCGGGGTCACCGACGTTCGCCGTCGTGCCACGGACCACCGCCGTCGTCGTCGGGTCGTCGAGCAGGCGACGGGCGAGCGCGTCGAGGGCGCCGGCCGCTGCGGTCGGGTCCACCAGGTCGGTCGAGTTCGCCACGAACGAGACCGCCGAGGTCTGGTCGAGGACGATCTCCTGCGCGGCGCACGCCACGACCGGGGCGGCCGGTTCGACCAGCTCGACGGGGCGCACCGTGTGGCTCGTGGTCACCGGGCCGGCGGTGAACGGCTCGACGTCGACGAAGACCCGCCCGCCCAGAGCGGTGACGACGCCGGACCACAGGGCGCGTTCGGCGTTGCGCTGAGCGTCCGACAGCGGCTCCTGCGGCGCCGTGGTCCACCCGATGCCGGAGAGCAGCACGTCGACGCCCGCGAGGCGGTCCGGGGGGTAGTCGGCGCCGAGGGCGGCGACCACCTCGGCGGCATCCGCGCCGAGCATGCCGGGCACCGTCAGGTCCCACGCGCCGGTGTCGGACAGGCCCGAGCCGATCAGGACGACCAGCGGGTGCCGGCCTCCGGAGGCGCGGGCCTTGTCCGCCGCGAGCAGCAGGGCGCCCAGGTAGTCGGCGCCGTCGCTCGTCGGCTGCGTGACGATCGCGCTCGCGACCTTCCGCAGGTTGCTCCTGGTCACCTGCCGGTTGCCGGCCTCGGTGCCACCGAGCGCGCGGAACGTGACCTCGTCGGCCACCGACGGCGTGCCCTGGACGGTGACCACGTGGACCGGCAACGACCGGGCCAGCGCCTCGTCCAGCGCCGTCGCGGTCATGGGCGACAGCTGCGGGGCCGGCGTGTTCGCGGTGGCCCCGGCGGCGATCACCACCGAGTCGATCGCCGCGATGTCGAGGCCCTCCGGCAGGGTGACGCCGGTGGCCGGGACGACGACGGTGGAGCCGGCCGAGGTGCAGCCGGCCAGCAGCACCAGGGCAAGGCCGAGCAGCGCGCTCAGCCACACGTGGACGGCGGTGGGGGCAGCGGGGCGGGTGGGGTGGGCGGGCGTGGTGGGGCGCATCGGGGCTCCTCGGTCGGGGAGAGCGCGGTTGCTCTCACCCGTCGGGAAGTTCCCCCCTCCTCGCCCCGGTGCTCTCTCGACCTACCAGATCCGTGGGGGTCGGGCCGTCGTCGTCGGCCGTGCTCGTGACCTCACCTCGCCCGCGTCGAGCCAGGTCGTCTCCGCGGAGCTCGGGCCGGCGTCGGCCGCCCGGACGCGGACCTCGCTCACGCCGGGTCGTCGTCCAGGACGCCGACCAGCCGCTCGGCCAGCAGCGGGGCGGACACCCCGACGGGCGGACCGTCGTGGAGGAGCCGGCGCACCCGGCTCAGCGAGCGATCGAAGGCGAGCGGATCGCGGGCGTCCACGGCTCGCTCGTCGGCTGTGCGTAACGCGTCGGCCGCCGACGAGAGCGAGCCGCGTCCGGCGTGCGCCAGGCGCGTGGCGGACCAGGCCGCGAGCAGGTGCTGCTCGGCCAGTGCGGCCGACCGGCCGGCTCGGTCGGTCCGGACGCGTTCGAGGGCGCTCGCGTCGCACACACCCACGAGCGTGACGGGACCGGCCGGCTCCAGGTCGAGCGAGCCGACGACCTCGGTCTCCCCGTCACCGTGCACGGGCGCGCTGGCCAGGATGCGACCGGTGCGCGGCTCGACCGCGAACACGACCAGGCCCAGCGCCTCCGTGGTCGCGGCGTCGAATCCGGTGCCGAGGGTGACGCGGATCTCGACGGAGCCGTCCGTCACCCGGGCGCTGATCACCGGTTGGTTCGGCCCCGCCCACGCGATGACGCGGGTGTGGACGGCGAGCGGGTCGACGAGCACCTGGACCGCGGAGCGCTCCCGGGCGCCCTCGCCTGTGCCACCCCGCAGGGTCAGCGCGGCCTCGCGGTGCGAATCGACACTCCATCCGTCGAGCACCGTGGTGAGCTCGGCGGGATCGAGGGCGGTGGCGTCGGCCATCGTGGCCTCGGCCTCGATCAGCGACCGGCGGCGCTCGTCACCGTCGGGCAGCGCGCGGACCGCGAGGGCCGCGGCGTCCTCGATCGCGTCGTGCGTGGCTGCCGGGAGCCCTCCGTCGTGCAGCCGTCGCACGAGGTCGAGGATCCGGTAGGCGTCGGACGCAGCCACGGCGTCGGCCCACGCTTCGACGCCGGCGTCGGACCAGGCGATCGACTCGTCGATGTCGAGCAGGCTCTCGTCGAGCGGCGCGGGCGACCACTGGCGCAGCGCGTGGAGGAGGGCGACCCGCTGCCACGCGTCCGGCAGGGTGTCGGGCGCCAGGGCGTCGTCGTCCGACGCCCCGCCGGGTCCGAGCGTGCGCAGCGTGCGCTCGAGCCAGTCCTGGCCGAGAGTCGCCGCGAGGGATCCGAGGGCCGCCGGCGTCGGTGCGTGGAACGCGACCACGCGTGACGGGTCGAAGGCGTCCACCCACAGTGTCCCGCCGGCGGGAACCGGCACCGTGGTCAGCGCGAGCTCGCGCGTCGCAGGGACCCGCCAGCTCCAGCCGGGGGTCACGCGCGCGGATGTGGTCGTCATGGTCAACGTCTCTTTCGTCAGGGAGAGGGTTCGCCCGGAGCGAGGTACGAACCTTCGGCCCGTCGGGCCTTCAGCGTCTCGGTGAAGTCGTCGTAGGCCGCGTTCGCGGCCTTCATCAGTGCCTGGACGGTGAGGTCGACGACGTCGTCGACCTCGTCCTGGGTGAAGGCGCCCCACTCGTCCTGGCCGTCGTCGCGGTGCAGGAGCCAGTCCGCGTGATCCCGCCACCGCGCCGCGACGGAGTCCCGGCGCGCGAGGCCTGGCCGGCCGGTCCGGTCGATCCCGGCCTCCTCGGCGATCTTGGCGGCCGCGTCGACCTCGAACGGCAGACCCTCGGCGGCGAGGGCCGTCTCCAGGACATGGCGGGCCGCGCGCACGTACGTGCTCTGCGGATCGTCGAGGTAGCCGACCGCGCGCTGCAGGAAGACCAGTGGGCCGTAGCCCAGGGCATTGACCTCGTCTGCGTCGGCCGCAGCGGCGATGACCGGCGCTTCCACCAGGTCGTGCGAGAGGTCGCGCTGCGTTGGGTCCGACGCGGTGCGGGCCCGACGCGACCCGGGTACTGCAGTGCCGCTCCCACCGGTGACGGAGTAGGTGGCCTCGTAGTCGTCGACATCGCCCCACTGGTCGTCGCCCCACTGGCCGTCGGGGCCACGCCCGCGGTGCATGCCGAACCAGCTCCGCTCGCCCATGGCGTCGCCGCCCCCAGCGGCCAGCCGGGCGCCGGCAGCCCGCGCCCGCGGCGAGCGGTCGAGGACGGCATCCTTGAGGATCGCTGCCGACGCGCGCTCGGCGTCGGACAGCCCTGGGAGCGAGCCGAGCCGGTCGAGCGTCGTGAGCACATGGTTCGCGAAGTGCAGGGTGATGCGGCCCAGGGCCGTGTCGGTCTCGGATGTGGCCTCGACGCCAGCCTCGTCGCTCGTGCTCGCCTCGTCGGCGTCGCCCACGGAGAAGAGCTCCAGCGCCGCCAGGATGTCGTCCTCGAGGTGGCCGAGGGCCGCCCGGCTCCACAGCGCCGGCGCGAGTGCGTCGCGGATCAGTGCGTCGTCGCGCTTGAACGCGTCCTTCAGCTTTTCCCGCACCCGCGCCGGGAGCGGGAACGGGACCAGGAGCTCGCGCACCGCCGAGCGGACGGTGTTCGCCGCGATCGACAGGGGAAGCACCACGTCGAAGAAGAGGTCGAGCATCTCGACGAGCAGGTCGTCGGGGATGTCCAGCAGCGTCGCGTTGGTGAACGTCCATCGGCCCATCGGGCCGTCGCTCGCCCGGCGCGCCACCGTCCGGCCGCACAGCTCGTAGACGCGCACTCCGTCGGCGCCGCCCACGGAGTACCCGGCACCCGTGAAGCGGTTGCCGCCCTCGGCGAACAACCACGGACCGTGCTCGTGGACCGCGGTCATCGTGGGGGAGACCACGTCGTCGAAGTCGAGTGCTCCGAACCCGTCGCCCCGTCCTCCCGGCTCGCGAACCCTCAGGGCCTTGGCCCGCTGGGCGAGGTCCTTGAGGATCCGCTCACGCGACAACCGACCACCGGTGAGGGGACGAAGGGCGAGCGCCGCGTCGTGCCAGAGCCGCAGGTCGTCCGCGTCGATTCGTTCACGCACGCTGAGCAATCTAGCCGCAGATCAGAGGGCGGCAGGGGGGATCCCGGCCACCCCCGCCGCCGCGTCTGGGGTCATGCCGCCCGAGTCCGCGCTGCCGCCGGGGACGGCTCAGTCCACAGCGGCAGGCGGAGCCTCTCGTGGACCACGGCGTGCAGCCCGTGGTTGTACCACCCTGCACCGGTCACGGCCGTCACCCGCGCACCCTCCTCCGCGGCCCGCGCAGCGACCGCGATGAAGTGCCCGTCGCCGGAGCCGATGCACACGCGTGTGAAGCGGCGCCGGACATCCAGGGAGTCCGCGATGTGGCTCAGCGCGAGATCGGCGGAGTCGGCGCCGTCCTTGCCGACGGCGACCCCGTACTCGGCGGGCACGTACTTCGCGAACAGGACGGCGGTCTCGGGGGCCAGCCCGATCCACACCTCGTCGCCAGGCAGGACCGGGGCCACCCGCGCATAGGAGGCGAGGATGCGCCGTATCCGATCGGCGTTGAGGAATCCCCCGAGGAGGTTCTCCAGGTCGACGAAGTGCACGCCACGTCCCGCGTCGTGCGGGGCAGCGCCCCCGCCGTGCGTCGTCCGGATCGTCGCCAGCCGGTGGGCGACGTTCAGCGGGGTGATCGAGGTGAGTGCGGTCATGGTGGCCTCCACAGGTGCGTCGGGGTGGCAGACGCGGGTGCGCCGCCACCCCGTGGGCGGTTCCCCCCGCTACCGCCCCGTGCCGCCGACGGTGGTCCGCAGGCGGTCCCGCATCGCCTCGTAGGAGTCGGCGAACCCCGCCACCTTGAGGGCACCGACCAGCACGTAGAGCTCGTCGAGGAGCGACGTGGCGGGAGCCGCCGCATATCGCTCGAGCCGCGCGGTCGTCTCGGCGAGCAGCCACTGCTCGTGGTGGTCGCCGGCCGGGCCCTGCTCACGGACGGCGGCGCCCGGGCCAGCGGAGTCCCGTGGCGGGGTACGCCGACGGGGCGGTACGCCCTGGGGGTGCCTGCTCAGCGCGGCGACCACCTCGGTGTCGGTCGGCACCGTCGTGCGGGCGTGCGGCCGCCAGAGCGCCTCGACGGTCGTGTCGGCGACGCTGGCGGCGGCCTCCTCGGTGCGCTGTGCGGACCACTGCGACACCGAGGCGCGGTCGTAGAAGTCGACGCTCAGGGTGAACGGGTCCGTCGCCACGCCACGGGAGGACAGCGACGCCGCAGCCGTCAGGTCGGGCAACCTGGTGAGCTCGGCCGCGGGCCAGCCGCCGAGGCGGTGGCTGGCCGCGGCCGCAAGGTTGATGCCGGTCCGCAGGGAGACGAACGAACCAACGTTGGCCTCGATGGCCCGGGCCAGGCGCGGGGTGAGGTTGTCCGCCGACTGTGACGCGATCACGATCGCGAGGCCGTACTTGCGGCCCTCCGCCAACAGCCGGTCTGGCGCCTCGTCGGCGAACAGGTGCGCCTCGTCGAACACGACCAGCACGGGGACGTCCCGGTCGGTGCGCCGACCCAGGGCGGCGCGCAGCTTGGTCAGGTAGAGCCCGCCGAGAGCTCCCGCCACGGCGGTCCCGAGCTCGATGGACGCCAGGTCGACGACGAGGTCGGCCTCACCGCGAAGGACGGCGACCATGTCGATCGCGTCGAGCCCGGTGCCGGTCGTCTCCCGCAGGGCGCGGGTGCGCTGCCACATGTGGAAGCGGGACTGGTACCAGGAGACGAGCTCGCTCCACTCCCTGTCGGGCAGGTCGACCAGCTCGGCGCGGACGCGTCGGGCGAGGTCGGGTGCGAGCGGCTGGACCGCCTCGGCAAGGCGGCGCAGGTGCTGCTGACTGAGCAGCAGCGTCTGGACGACGTGGATGGAGAGCCGGTCGCCGTAGACGTGGCGCGCGGCTCGCGCGACCAGCCAGAACGTGCGCTTCGCCCGATCGCCGAACATGCCCTGCGTGCCCGGGTCGATGATGTGGGCCATCGTCCCCAGCAGGGCGTCGACGTTCTGCTCCCACTGCTCCGGGTCGGGCTCGGCGAGCAGGTTCAGGCCGATCGGGTGCTCCAGGTCGCCGTGATCCACGTAGTGCATCGCGCGCCCGCGCCGATCCGCGGCGCGCGCGGCGACCGCGGCGGCGACATCGCCGTGCGGGTCCAGAACGACCAGCGGGTTGCCGGTGTCCAGCCAGGAGATCGCGATCGACTTCAGCAGCGCGCTCTTTCCCGAGCCGGTCTTTCCCTCGACGAAGAGGTGCCGACGCAGGTCGTGCGCGTCCAGGACCACGTCCACCGGGTCACCGGCGAAGTCCACCGCGGTGCCGAGGCGCACCGGGGTCGTCGCCTCGGGCAGCGGGGGGTCCAGCGGGCGGCGCAGGGGGTCGGGCAGCCGGCTCGCGATCCCTCGGGCAGAGCCCGACGAAGCGGTGGGCACCCGGGTGAGGGCGGCGGCGTGGTCCTCGGTGACGGCATGCCCGCGCAGCGCCATGGCGGGCTCGGTCAGCACGGTGACGGCCTCGCGAGGGGGCACCGGCGCCGCCTGGAGCTGGGGCGAACGCTGCGCGAGGCCCGCGAGCACGGCAGGCAGGACAGGTCCGGCGCTGGCGACGAGGGTGCGTGCGCACACGATCGTACCGATGTGCTCCCCGCGCGGTCCGAGAGTCGAGTGCACCTCGTCGAGCAGGATGCTCTCGTCGAGCGGGGTGGGGGCAGTCAGCGTCGTGACGACCCACGTCTCGTGCTCGACCCGCGACAGGGCTCCGAGGAGGTCCTCGACGTGGTCTGCGCTCGGTCGCGGCAGCGGGAACGCCGACCAGTGTGCGTACGCCGCCGGCGGGAACCTCTCGGGCTGGAAGGCGAGCTCGTCTCCGCTCGCCCCGAACGCCGGAGCCGTGCGGACTCGGACGAGCTCGAAGACGTGGGTGACGCGCTGGACCCACGTCGCCTCGGAGGCGGGCTCGCCGTCGGTCAGGACCAGCGAGGCGCCGCACGCGGCCGCGAGGTCCGCGCCGGTGACGTTCGAGGCGTCCGGTCCGAAGACGTCCAGCCAGGCATCCACCCGGCCCGAGCCGGCGGTTGCGTGGAGAACGTGTCGCAGGCCGGAACCGGCCGCGAGATGGCCGGCCAGCCGGATGACGCGGCGGGTGTCGTAGACCGACCGCAGCCCCGGCTCGGGACCGCGCAGCAACGCCGCGACCCGATAGCGCACCGAGATGCCGCGCAGGTGCGGCTGCGCCGCGGCCATCGGGGGCTGATCTGTCGAGCACATGGTTGTCCTCCGGGGACGGGTCGTCGAGCACGCGGGGCGTGCGGGGGCGCAGGGCCGAGGCAACGCGGTTCGTTGCTCGACTGGGGGCGATTCCCCCCTCGGTGGCCGAAGGCGCCTCATGACGGCCGCTCCGATGGTGCCGACGAGCACCAGCCGGAGGCCCGCCGGTCGTCGCGCCTGCGGGCAGGGGCACCGCGGCCCTGCTCGCCTCAGCGGAGGGGCAGACGGCCACCGTCGTGCTGCTCGCGGGAGTCGTCTGACCGGAGGCGACGAGGACTCCCGCAGTCGCGCCGGTGGTGCTAGACGGTGAGGCGGCGCAGGGCGCCCGCCCCGGCCGGGACGTCGGGCAGCCACGGCACGACGACGGCGCGGCGCGGGCTCGTCGCGGCGATCTCCTCCAGCCAGCGGGTCTCGTCCGCGGCGCGGGCGCGCAGGACGGGGTCGGTCGTGCCCGAGGCCGCGAGGGACGCG
>CAUQTR010000047.1:0-9603 GCA_963521045.1 uncultured Actinotalea sp. | reverse complement strand
GCGATTGGCGCAGCGGTAGCGCGCTTCCCTGACACGGAAGAGGTCACTGGTTCGATCCCAGTATCGCCCACCAGCATCACCGCACCTCAGAGGCCGTTTCGGAGTCATCCGAAGCGGCCTCTCCCGTTCCCTGGACCGCCCCCTCCCTCGCATGTACGTCCGGGCCGAGGCCGGCCTGGCGACGGATGGCTGCCTCGGATCGAGGAACCGCCCGCCGTCAGGCATGCTGGCTGCATCGAGCGGGAGGTGGACCGGATGACGCCGGAGCGAGCAGCCGCGAGCGGGTCGCAGGAGTCCGAGGAAGGTCGGCCGGAACCAGAGCCGACGACCCACGGGCAGCCCTCCGATGCAGGGGCGAAGGGGGACGACGGGACGGTCCCCGCCAAGCAGATCCACCGTTGGAAGGGCGAGGGCGGGTCGCTGCACCCGGACGACTGACGGTGCTCGGAGCTGACGGTGCTCGGAGCGCGCGCCGTCGCCCCCGACGTCACGCGGGGTCGGGCGACGGGCCGTCGCATCGACGGTCGCCGAGCTCGGGGATCTACCGCTGGTCCTCCCCGTGGAAGAGCGGAGAGGAGATGAGGTAGTCGGCGGTCGCTCGATTCGTGGCGGTCGGCACGTTCCACACGGTGCACCAGTCACCTCGTCCACCTCCGTGACCTCCGCGGCGATCGCGTCGGTCCCAGCGAGGTCACGCTGGTGCGCTGCTCCGATCCTGGCGTCCCCCCTCAGGCGTTGCGCCCCGCGTGATGGGGCACCGATGCGGTCATGACCGTGCCGTCGGGGCGGCGCACGCCGTGCAGGGCGCGCGAGTGCGGCTCGCCGGGGATGCGCGGACCCTGATCGGTGAGCGGGACGACGACCGGCGGGCCGTCCACGACGACGCTCTCGCCGCGCACCTCGACCGTCAACGGACCCCCGGCCTCGTGGGTGAGCTCCATCGCCTCGCGCGTGAGCCTGACGCGCACCCGGCTGCCCCGGACGGTGATCGGGAACGTCAGCGCCTCCCACGGCTCGGGGAGTCGCGGGTCGAACGAGATGACCCCACCGTGGTCACGCATGCCGCCGAAGCCCTGGACGAGCGCACACCACACGCCGCCGGCCGAGGCGACGTGGACGCCGTCGGACGTGTTGCCATGGAGGTCTGCCAGGTCCACCAGGAGCGCCTGGCGGAAGTAGCGCAGGGCGAGGTCCTGGTACCCGACCTCGGCCGCGATGATCGCCTGGACCACCGCCGAGAGCGTCGAGTCCCCCGTGGTGATGCACTCGTAGTACTCGAAGTCGGCCCGCTTCTCCTCCGCGGTGAACTCGTCGCCCAGCAGGAAGAGGGCGAGGACGACGTCGGCCTGCTTGAGCACCTGGAAGCGGTAGACCACGAGCGGGTGGTAGTGGAGGAAGAGCGGGCGCTTGCCCGGAGGTGTGCTCGCCAGGTCCCAGACCTCCCGTTCGAGGAACTGCGAGTCCTGCGGGTGGATGCCGAGGTGCTCGTCGTACGGGACGGCGAGCGCCTCCGCCGCCCGGGACCACTCGCCGACCTCCGCGCGGCTCAGCCCGAGCCGCCCCGCGAACCTCGCGTACTCGTCCGGGCGCCGGGTCTGCAGCCCTCGCACCGCCGCCGCGGCGCGACGCAGGTTGCGCCGGGCCATGAGGTTGGTGAAGAGGTTGTCGTTGACGACCGTCGTGTACTCGTCCGGGCCGGTCACCCCGTGGATGTGGAAGGAGCGCTCGCCGTTGTCCCGCCAGAAGCCGAGGTCCGCCCACAGGCGCGCCGTCTCGACCAGGATCTCCAGGCCCTCCCGGTCCAGGAAGTCCTCGTCCCCCGTCACGGCCGCGTACGTGCTCACCGCGTACGAGATGTCCGCGTCGATGTGGTACTGGGCCGTGCCGGCCGCGTAGAACGCCGACGCCTCCTCGCCGTTGATCGTGCGCCACGGGAACAGTGCCCCGTCCTGCGTCAGCTGGCGGGCACGTCGTCGTGCCGCCGGAAGCATCGTGTAGCGGAAGCGCAGCGCGTTGCGGGCGACGAGCGGCGTCGTGTACGTGAAGAACGGCAGGACGTAGATCTCGGTGTCCCAGAAGTAGTGCCCCTCGTACCCCGAGCCGGTGACGCCCTTGGCCGGGATCCCGTTGCCCTCGGCTCGGACGGCGGCCTGCGCCAGCTGGAAGACGTTCCACCGGATCGCCTGCTGGACCCGGACGTCACCGTCCACCTGCACGTCGGACCGGGACCAGAAGGCGTCGAACCACGCCCGCTGCGCGGCGACCTGGGCGTCGACGCCCTCGATGGCGGCCCGGTCGAGGGTGCGCCGGCAGCGGTCCGCCAGCTCTCGGGCCGGTGTCCCCCGCGACGTGTGATAGCTGACGGTCTTCGTGATGACGAGCCGGTGCCCCGGCTCTGCCAGGACACTGACCACGCGCTTGGCGTGGTCGGCGTCCAGCTCGGTGCGGACCTCGTGCGGGTCCGGCGTCTGCACGTCGTGATCCGCCGCGACCGCGAGCGTCATCCCCGACCGCGCGCAGCGGTATCCTAGGACGACCCGTCCGGCCTCGTCGGACGAGAGCTGCGGCTCGAGCACGCGCCCGTCGAGCACCGGCGCGCGGCGCGGGTCGTCGCGATCGCGCGTCGCGTCGTCGGCTCGCGCGGAGTACTCGTCGGCCCCGTCCTGCCGGTTGAGGAGCTGCGACGAGACGACCACCGGTGCCGCGTGGTCGAGCACGGTGACCTCGAGCGTCATCACGGCGAGGTGCCGTGACGTCATGGACACCATCCGCGTCGAGCGGACCTGGACCCGGTTGCCCGACGGCGTGCGCCACACGGCCCGCGACGAGAGCACTCCGGCCGCGAGGTCGAGCACGCGCTCGTGGTCGGTGACGTCAGCGACGGTGAGCAGCAGCGGCTCGTCGTCCACGTACAGCCGCATGACCGTGGCGTCCGGGACGTTGACCATCGTCTGACCCACCTGGGCGAGGCCGAAGGCCTCCTCGGGGTGCTCGATGGGCCAGGTCTCGTGGAACCCGTTGACGTAGGTGCCGTGAGTGTGGCTGGGCCGTCCCTCAGGCAGGCCGCCGCGGATGCCGAGGTACCCGTTGCCGACCGCGAACAGCGTCTCCGTGGTGCCCAGGTCGGCGGCGCTGAACGAGCGCTCGACCAGCCGCCACGGCTCGGGTGGGAAGCGTGCCGCGTCCATGACGGACGACCACCCGGCTGCGTCCGGGACCGACGCGGTCACGACCGCACCAGCTCGGTCAGGTCCTCGACGACCCGGTCGGCCCCGGCCCGCCGCAGCGCCTGCACCCCGGCCCCACGGTCCACACCGACGACCAGCCCGAAGCCCCCGGCCGCACCCGCGACCACCCCGGAGACCGCGTCCTCGAGCACGACCGCCCTGTCCGCGTGGACCCCGAGGGCTGCTGCGGCGTGGAGGAAGGTGGCCGGCGACGGCTTGCCCGCCAGGTCCTCGCGCCGCGCCACCAGGCCGTCGACGACGATGCCGAAGCGCGCCGTCAGCCGGGCGGCGTCGAGCACGGTGCGCGCGTTGCGCGAGCTCGAGACGACGGCGCACGGCAGCCGCAGCTCCGCCAGCCGGTCCAGCAGGACGACGGCGTCCGGGTACGGCGCCACGCCACCGGCGACCAGCTCGAGGAAGCGGTCGTTCTTCGCGGTGCCGATCGCGCTCACCGTCCCGGTCCCCGGCGGGTCGTCCTGGCTGCCGTCCGGCAGCGCGGCGCCGCGCGACGCGAGCACCGCGCGGACGGCGTCGTAGCGCGGCCGGCCGTCCACGTGGGTGAAGTAGTCGGCTTCCGCGTACCCGGGCTCGATCCCCAGCGCACCGAACACCTCGGAGAAGGTCGCCGCCCACGCGCGCATGTGCACCTCCGCGGTCGGCGTGAGCACGCCGTCGAGGTCGAACAGGGCCGCCTCGTACCGGTCCCAGTCCACGGTCGCTCCTCTCGTCGTGCACAGTGCGCATCACCGGCTGCCCCGTGCGCGCTTCGATGCTAGGAAGGAAGCACCACCCCGACGAACGGAGGAGCCCTCGTGGCCGTCACGATCGCGCAGAACATCGTCGCAGTGCTCAAGGCGAACGGTGTCCGGCGCGTCTACGGCATCGCAGGCGACTCGCTCAACGCGTTCACCGACGCCATCCGGCGGGACGGGTCGATCGAGTGGGTACACACCCGCCACGAGGAGGCCGCCGCGCTGGCGGCGGCCGCCGAGGCGGAGCTCACGGGGGAGCTCGCGGTCTGCGTCGGCAGCGGCGGACCCGGCAACCTCCACCTCATCAACGGCCTCTACGACGCGGCGCGCAGCCGCGTCCCGGTGCTCGCGATCGCCGCGCACATCCCGAGCAGCGAGATCGGGAGCGGCTACTTCCAGGAGACGCACCCCCAGGAGCTCTTCCGCGAGTGCAGCGTGTACGCCGAGCTGGTCGGCGGCCCGGCCCAGATGCCGCGCGTCCTCGAGATCGCGATGCGCTCAGCCGTCGAGCTGCGGGGCGTGTCCGTCATCGTCCTGCCGGGTGACGTCGCCCTCGCCAGGGCGCAGGACGAGCGGGTCGTCGTGGCCCCGCCGGCCCGGCCGCGCGTCGTCCCGGCGGACGCCGAGCTGCAGCGTGCCGCGGAGATCCTCAACGCCGGACGTCGCACGACGATCCTCGCGGGCGCCGGCGTGGGCGACGCCCACGACGACGTCGTCGCACTCGCCGAGCGCCTCGCCGCACCGATCGTGCACACCATGCGCGGCAAGGACCGCATCGAGCACGACAACCCGTACGACGTCGGCATGACCGGGCTGCTCGGCTTCGCCTCCGGGTACCGGGCGATGGACAGCGCGGACACGCTGCTCATGCTGGGGACCGACTTCCCGTACCAGCAGTTCTACCCGCAGGACGCGAGAGTCATCCAGGTCGACATCCGGGGCGAGCAGCTGGGTCGACGCGCCCCGCTCGAGCTGGGCATCGTCGGCGACGTCGGGGAGACGGTGCGTGCGCTCCTGCCGCGACTGGAGGCGGGGCGCGACCGCGATCACCTCGACGACGCCGTCGACCACTACGTGAAGACCCGCGCGAAGCTCGACGACCTCGCCACCGAGTCGCGGGGCACTCGCCCCATCCATCCGCAGTACGTCGCGCGCCTGATCGACGAGCTGGCCTCGCCGGACGCGGTGCTCATCCCCGACGTCGGCTCGCCGGTCATCTACGCCGCGCGCTACCTGCACGTGGGCGGGGGCCGCCGGCTGATCGGCTCGTTCACGCACGGCACGATGGCGAACGCGCTCTCGCACGCGATCGGCGCCCAGACGGCATTCCCTGGCCGCCAGGTCGTCGCGCTCAGCGGGGACGGCGGCCTCGCCATGCTGCTGGGCGAGCTCATGACCCTCACGCAGTACCGGCTGCCGGTCAAGGTCGTCGTCTTCAACAACGCCTCGCTCAACTTCATCGAGCTCGAGATGAAGGCGGCCGGCTTCGTGAACTTCGGCACCGAGCTGCAGAACCCGAACTTCGCCGCTGTCGCGGAGGCGATGGGGATCAAGGGCGTCCGCATCGAGCGGTCGAAGGACCTGCGTGCCGGGCTCGCGGAGGCCTTCGCCCATCCCGGGCCCGCCCTGATCGACGTGGTCACGGAGCGGGACGAGCTCAGCATCCCGCCCAAGGTGACCGCCGAGCAGGTCAAGGGCTTCACGCTCTACGCCATCCGCACCGTGCTCTCCGGCCGCGGCGACGAGCTGCTCGACCTCGCCAGCGCCAACTACCGCCAGCTGTTCTGAGCAGCGCCCGCCCACCACCACGGCCATGGGGAGCGCCGTCGTGTGCCGCTCGGCGCTGGTGCGGCCCGCCATCGGCCGCCCGCCTCAGCGCAAGCCCTGGAAGCCCAACCGGAACACCATGTCGTTCGACTGCACCACGCGGAACTCCGGGTGGGCCATCGCGCCCCACGAGTCGTCGCCCCCGTGGCGTGGCCACCCTCGGGTCAGGCGGGGAGGCGGACGACGAACCGGCAGCCCGGGGCGTGGTTGCTCACGGCCACGGTCCCCCGGTGGGCCTCCACGATGCCCTTGACGATCGCGAGCCCCAGACCCGCTCCGATGTCCGCGCCGGGCGTGCGGGCATGGCTGCCCCGCCAGGCCACGTCGAAGACGCGGTCGAGGTCACCGTCGGGGATGCCCCCGCACGCGTCCGTCACGCGGAGCTCGACGCCGTCCCCGTGCGCACGCGCGTGGATCTCGACGATGCCGTCGGCGGGGGTGTGCCGGATCGCGTTCATCACCAGGTTCGACACCACGCGCGCGAGTGCGCCCGGGTCAGCGCGGACCAGGACGTCGTCCTCGACGGAGCCCCCGACCCGGACCCGCTTCGCGCGGGCGACCGGGTCGGCGCCCGCGATCGCCTCGCTCACGAGGTCGCCGACCGGGACTGTCTCGAGGCTGAGCTGGAGGGCGCCCGCGTGGATCCGGGAGAGCTCGAAGAGGTCGTCGACCATCCGCACCATCCGGTCGACCTCGGACCGCATCTGGGCGCGGTAGCGCGCCGGGTCCTCCGCGATGCTGTCCTCGAGTGCCTCCGCCATGGCGCGGATGCCGGCGAGCGGGGTGCGCAGGTCGTGCGAGACCCACGCGACGAGCTCGCGCCTGGACTCCTCCAGCCGCCGCTCGCGCTCGCTCGCCTGCTGGAGGAGGTCCCCGCTGCGGGTCAGCTCGCGGGAGATCTCCGCGAGCTCGCGCGGGGCGCTCGACGGGGCGACGAACTGTCCACCCTCGCCGAACCGGGTCGCCGCGTCACGGAGCCCACGCGCCGCCCCGACCACCCGCTCCCCCAGCCACAGCGCGAACCCGACGGAGACGACGCCGGAGACGGCGCAGACGGTGATGACCACGGTGAAGTCGTGGTCGGAAAGGAACATCGCACGGGCGGTCCCCACCACCCCCGCGACGATGCCGCCGACCGCCACCAGACCGAGGATCGCGGCCGACCACCGCACGGACCGCCGGCGCAGCGCCCACGCGAGGACGGCCCCCGCGAGGCCGACGGCGAACGACCACCCGGCGGCGATCCCGATGACGGCGAGCGTGTCGCGGCTCACCTGCCTTCCCAGCGGTAGCCGACGCCCCACACCGTCACGAGCCGGACGGGGCGTGTGGGGTCCTCCTCGACCTTCTCGCGCAGACGCCGCACGTGCACCGTCACCGTGGACTGGTCCCCGAAGGTCCAGCCCCACACGTCCCGGAGCAGGTCGTCGCGGGACCACGCCACGCCGGGGTGCGCGACGAGGAAGCGCAGCAGGTCGAACTCGCGGACGGTCAGGGCGAGACGCCGGCCGCCGCGCGTCGCGACGTGCTGCACCGGGTCCACCACGAGGTCGCCGTCCCGCAGGACCACGGCCTCCGGGTCGCCGCGCTGCCCCGCCCGGCGCAGCACCGAGTCCACCCGCAGCACCAGCTCGCGCGGGCTGAACGGCTTGGTGACGTAGTCGTCGGCCCCGAGGGCGAGGCCCATGATCCGGTCCGTCTCGGCACCGAGGGCCGTGAGCATGATCACCGGGACGTCCGCGCCCTCGCGCAGGCGCCGGCAGACCTCGAGCCCGGAGATCCCCGGCAGCATGAGGTCGAGCACCACGAGGTCGGCGGGCCGGGCCCGCATCTCGACCAGGGCTGCCTCGCCGTCCGGGACGTCGACCACCCGGTGGCCGCCCGCACGCAGGTAGGAGACGACGACCTCGCGGACGGTGTGGTCGTCGTCCACGACGAGCACGTCAGCCACGGCCGGTCCCTTCCACGGAGGCGTTCGAGGCACGGCGGGTTCCGCCGCGACGTCGCCCGGCGCCGACGACGGCGCAGACCAAAACTAGACCCGCGATCACGAGCCAGCCCCGCCCGTAGTCGCGGTCCAGGAGCGTGGCGTTGTCGGGCCGCGCCCCGAACCGCCCCAGCACCGGGACAGCCATGACCGTGACCGAGCCCAGGACGACGAGCGCCGCCGCCGCGGCCCCGCGGGCCCACCGGGGAAGGACGCGCGCACCCACGGCCACGACGGCGAGCACGAAGGGTGCCAGGACGGCGTCGTGCACGACCACCCCGCCGAGGAGCCACACCGACGCCGCCCCCAGGTTCTCCCGGCCCAGCGCGAGCAGCTCGACGGCACCCCACGTGCCGACCAGCACGCCCACCGTGCCGAGCGCGCCGCGGAGGGCCCTCACCGCTCGACCTCGAGCGACGAGACCCACTTGGTCTGCAGGACACCCGGACGGTTGGGGGCGATGATCCGGCACGGGTACCCGTGGTCCAGGCTGAGCGGCTCGCCCCCGAGCTCGAGGGCGAGCAGCGTCTGCTCGTCAGCGACGTAGTTCGCCGGCAGCCGCGACTCCCGGTACGCACCGCGCGCCTGGAGCGACCGCACGAGGACCGCCGAGTCCGGTGGTGCGTCGAGCAGCGCGACGAGGTCCCGGACCCGCACGCCGGTCCACGCGCCGGACGCGCTCCAGCCCTCGACGCACGCGATCGGCAGGACCTGGGTGCGCTGCGGCAGCGCGGCGAGCTGCTCCCGCGTGAGCCGGAGCTCACGATCACCCCGGACCAGGGTCAGGGCGTAGTCGGCGGCCAGCGCGGTGACCGTGACGCCGGCCGCGGCGGCGGACCGGTTGACGGGGATGCCCTGCGGACCCCGTCCCGAGCGGACGCCGAAGACCGAGACGTCCCGTAGCGCGGGCACGGTCGACCCGGCGGTGCTGACCACCGCGAGGGCTGCGGCGACGCCGGTGGCGCGGAGCAGCCCGCGGCGGGACAGCCCCGACGGGTCACCGGGGCCGGCGGGATCGGGCGTCGCGGCGTCGGGGGCGTCGGCGTCGACGTCGCGCTCCAGCGCCCGGACGACGACCGGAAGCTTCACGGCGACGTGGACGAGCAGCGCGCCGACCGCGATCCACGCCACGGCGTGGTGCGTCGCGACGAAGGAGAACGCCCAGGGGTACCAGTGCGCCGAGTTGGCCAGGCCGCTCGCGAGCTGGAACACGGCTGCGGCGACGAGCACCCCGATCGAGGCGCGTTCCAGCCCGTGCCGCAGGAGCGCACCGCGCGGACGCCGGGGTGGGCGTGCGAAGAGCCTCGGGAAGACGGTCCAGAGCTTGACCAGGAGGAGCGGCACGGCAGCCGTCCCGGCGGCCACGTGCAGCCCCTGTGTGACACGGTACGTCCACGAGGGCCGGCTCGGCACGGGCACGGACGGGTACGCCTCCTGCGCGAGATGGCTGTAGAGGCCGGTCACGAAGGCGACGGCGAAGCAGACGCCCAGCCAGAGCCCGACGCGGCTCGCGAGGGCCGGGCCGCGCAGCCGCCGGCCGAAGTCGCCCTCGCGCGGCAGCCGGAGGCTCAGTCGAGGCACGACGGATCCCCGGCCACGCGTCGGAGCACGGCGAACCACCGGCCGTCGTGCTCGTGGAGGGCGTCGAGCCGGAGCGCGGCGGCAGCCGCGAGACCACCGATCGCGTCGGTACCGACGACGGCCCACGGGAACGGGTGCGAGCGCCGTGCGCCGGCTCGCAGGTGCACCGTGTGCACCCGGACCCCGGACCCGGGCGGCGCCAGGTCGAGCACCACGCGGCCCCCGACGG